>PWXJ01000037.1 GCA_003561965.1 PVC group bacterium | reverse complement strand
TGGTCTATCCCACCGACCAACAGCACCTCCTGGAGCCGGGGCGGGACGGGGTTTACCAGCCGACCGCCGCCGGGGAACTCGAGTCGGCCCTCTACGGGTCGGTGAGGACCTCCCGGCAGGGCGGACGGCTCCTCCCCTCCTTCCACAAGGGGATCGACATCGCGGCGGTCAGCCGGGACCGGAGAAACCGCCCCCGGGATTCGATCTACGCCGTCGTCGACGGGATCATAACCTACGTCAACCGGACCGCCGGGAACTCCTCCTACGGCCTTTACCTGGTTTTGCTCCACGACGACCCGATCGGACCGGTCTATACCCTCTACGCCCACCTGGCCTCCTTCGCCGACGGGGTCAGGGAGGGCCGGCGGGTCGCGGCCGGGGAGATCCTGGGGGTGATGGGGAATACCGCCGGCGGCTACCGGATCCCCCTGGCCCGGGCCCACCTCCACTTCGAGATCGGACTGGTCTTCAACAGTCGCTTCGCCCGCTGGGCCCGTTCCCGGAAGATCAGGAACGACCATAAGAACTACAACGGCTGGAACCTGATGCCGATCGATCCGCTGGAGTTCTTCCGGGCCGGGGCGGCCAGTCCCCGCCTCGATTTTAGCAACCACCTCCAATCGATCCCGGTCGCCTTCGAGGCGGTCGTCCGGGTGGAGAAATTACCCGACTTCTTCCGCCGCTACCCCTCGCTCTGGGAGGGTCCCCGGATGGGAAAAGGGGCGATCACGATCGCCTGCTGCCAGTACGGAATCCCCCTCCGGGGGCGGGCGGCCGACCCGGAAGAGACCCGGCTGCTGGGAGAAGAGCGGATCCGGATCACTGCGGTCGACCGCGAGGTCCTGGGCCGCAACGGCCGGGGGGTGATCTCGCCGCGGGGCGGGGGTTGGGGCCTGGGAAGAAACGGAGCCAACTGGCTGGCCCTGCTGACCTACTGAATCAGACCCTCCGCCAGATCAGGTCCCGGCGGGTTTCCTCGTCCCCCTGGGAATGGGCCAGCTCCAGCCGGACCCCGGCGTCCTGGACGATCTGCTGGACGATATCCGACATCTCCCCCTGGCAGCGGACCCCGGCCGCGCCGGAGTGTCCGCCGCCGCCGTGGCTCTTGGCCAGGGTGGCGACGTTGATCAAACCCTGGGAACGGAGTTCGACCAGGATTTTCCCCGGTTCGTACTCCAGGAAGAGGATCCCCACTTCGACATCCCGGATCGAGATCAGGTAGGGGGGGACCATCACCAGCTCGTCGACCCGGGGGTGGAACCTCCGGAAGATCTCGTGGCCGACCACGGTATAGGCGATCTCCCGGGAACGGGAGAACTGGACGTTGAAGATCGAGAGACCGGCCAGCCGGATAAAGTCGGTCGAGCGGTCGAGAGCCAGTTTCCGGTGGATCTCGTAGGGGTTGACGCCGGCGTTGAGCAGCCGGGCGGCTTTTTCGTGGGTGACCGGGGTGGTCGAGGGGTAGTTGAAGTTCCCGGTATCGGTGAGGATCCCGATGTAGAGGGGAACGGAGACCGGCAGGGTCAGGGGGAAGCCGAGTTCGTCGAGGATATCGACGCAGAGGGCGGCGGTGGAGGAAGCCTCGTGAACGATGTAGTTCCAGGTCCCGAAGGCTTCGTTGGTGGTGTGGTGATCGATCATCACCATCGGCCGGCCCAGTTCCGCCATCTTCTCCCCCACCTCTCCGGCCCGCTCCAGGGAGGCGCAGTCAAGGATCAGGCAGAGGTCGGCCGCTTCCAGGACCGGATCGTCCCGTTCCGGGTCATACCTGACCACCTCGTCGGGATGGTCGAGCATAAAGGTGAAACCGGAGGGTACGTGGGAAGGACTGATTGCCCGGGCCTCCTTCCCCGCCTCCCGGAGGGCCCGGAGCATACCCAGGGTCGAGCCGAGGGCGTCGCCGTCGGGCTGGATGTGGGAGGTCACCGCCACCGACCGGGCCCGGCGGATCGCCTCCGTCGCCGGCCCGATCAACTTTCACCTCTCTGGCTGATCACCGGGGGATACATAATACTTCAGTCAAATTGCCGGTAAAGTTCGGCGTCGATCAGGATCTCCGAGAGGGTGGGCCGGAAATAGAGTTCGACCACCCCCGGGTCGATGATCGTGTTGACGTAAGACAGATCGTAATATACCAGGCCGGGGGCCTGGACCTGGATCAGGGCGGTCGGCTCCCCCAGTTCCCGGGTTACCTCCTCCATCGTCATCCCCCCCCGGAGGTCGTCGAGGGCGGCCCGGCCGGGGAGCCGGGGAGAGGCGCAGCCGACCAGCAGGGCCGCGGCCAGGAGAAAGGAAAGGGTTTTCATAATCGCCATATTATCCCGGTTCAGCGGTAAAAACAAGCGGATAACCCGGGACCGCCGGCCCGGCCGGCGGATATCTCCCCTGGCGTACCGACGGAATGTTGTGTTAGGATAACCGGCGATGCGAAAACGGGAAGAAGAAATATTGTTCCGGGGGGAGTGGCTCTCGATCAAGCGGGCCTCCTACCGCTCCCTCTCCGGCGCCGCCGTCAACTGGGAGGTGGTGGAGAGGTCCCGGGGCGAGACGGTGATCCTGCTCCTGGCCCGGCTGCGCCCTTCCGGGCGGGTCCTCCTCCTCCGCCAGTTCCGGGCCGGGATCAACCGGACGGTGATCGCGCTGCCGGCCGGGGTGGTCGGCCCCGGCGGCGATCCCCGCCTCCAGGCGGAAGCGGAACTGCGGGAGGAGACCGGCTACACCGGGAGGATCGTCGGGGAGAGCCCGCCGCTGAAGATCAACCCGGCCATCCTCGACTGCGACGTCCGGGTTTACCGGATGGAGATCGACGAGGAGGCCCGGGAAAATCAAAACCCCCGCCAGGCTCTGGAACCGGAAGAGGAGATCGAGGTCCTCCCGGTCCGGCCGGAGGAGATGGAGGAATTCCTGCTCCGGGAGAAGAAAGCGGGCCGGGAGGTGGACGTCGCCTGCTGGTTGTGGGCAATGGGTAAGTGGGCAGTGGGCAGTGGGGAGTAGGGAGTGGTTCAGGAACTGGTTATCTACTCCCTACTGCCTACTGCCCACTGCCTAAAAATACACGGCCAGGCCGGCCCGGACCTGCTGGTGATCGAGCCGGAACTTCTCTTTAGCCTCGAACCCCCGCCAGTCCTGGTAGGTGATATCCGACCGGAGGCGGTTGTAGCGGTACTCGAGGCGGACCCCGAGATTCTCCGAGAGGACCAGTTCCGCCCCGGCCAGGGCGAAGTAGACCGGGACGTTGGAGAGACCGAGTTCGGAAAATCCGGATTCCCCGTATTGCCGAGCCGCTTCCCGGCTGGGAGAGAGGTCGTTCACTGCGTAGCCCAACCCTCCGCCGAGGTAGAGGAAGAGATCCCCGAAGTTGTGGCCGGCCCGGAAGGCCGCGGTCAGGGGAACGATCCGGATCCGGGAGTCGGCCAGGTCCCGGTCCCTGGTCTCGATCCAGTCCGCGCCCACCTCGACCCGGAAGGCGGGGATAAAGGCGAAGAAGAACGAGGCCCCTCCGCCCGGGCCGGATCTCACCCGGTGATCGCCGAAGGCGGAAGCCTCCCCGTCGAACTCGAAGGCGGCCAGGCCGTGGACCTCGAAGCCGATTTGGGCGTGGGCGCTGAAGGCGAAGAAGAGTGCCGCCGGAAGAACCGGGATAAGACCGCGGAAGATTCGCATCTTGGGGCTCCTTGGTTATGGTGGCAACAACCGGGGGGTGGAGCGATGATTTCCCGGTTTTTCCGGACATAGGCTACCGGTTAATGGTAGCATTGACCGGCAGAGAATACAATATTGGGGGACGGATATGGCATCAAGAAAAATCCTGATCCGGATCCTGGCCGCCGGGACGGTCGTCGCCTGGTCTGCCGTTCTCGCCGGCCTCCCCCCGGCCCCCGAGTCCCTCCCCGGAGCGGAGACGGAGACGGCCGGGCCGCCCCCGGCGGCGGCTGAATACGGCCGGGTCTCTCCCCACTTTGTCCGCAACGACGGTCAGCTCGACCCGGAAGTCCTCTACTACCTGAAGGGCCCCCGGGGAACGGTCTACCTGACCGAGGGGGAGATCGTCTTTGACTTCGTCTCCGGCCGGCCGCCAACCCCGGACCGGGATCCGCCCCCCGGGGAAGAGCCGCGCCGGGAAGACCACCCGGTTTCCCCGTCCCGCCTGGTCTTCCGCCTCCGGTTTCCGGACGCGGTCCCCCGGCCCGAGGTTTCCGGAAAGGATCGGCTGCCGGGGAGGATCAACTACTTCGTCGGTCCCCGGGAAAACTGGCGGTCCGGGATCCCCACCTTCGGGGAGGTCGCCTACCGCGGCCTTTACCCGGGGATCGATCTCTCGATCCGCTTCCGGGAGGGCGCCCTCGCCTACCGCTTCGCCGTCTCCCCCGGGGCCGACCCCGGCCGGATCGCGCTCGGCTACTCGGGGGTGGAAGGTTTGGAGATCGGCCCCGCCGGCGATCTGATCGTCCTCACCGGTTTCGGCGGGTTCCGAACCCCGGCCCCGGAGGCTTACCAGGAGATCGACGGACGGACGGCGGCGGTGGAAGTATCCTTCAAACCGCGGGACGAGACCACCGTGGCCCTGGATATCGGCGACCGCGACCCCGCCCATCCCCTGGTCGTAGAGTTTTAGCCCGATTTATTCACCGATTCTCTTCTCCGCCCCTCTGGCCAGAACGATCACCACCCCGGCCAGGGCCGCCCCGGCGATCACGTCGATCACATAGTGGTAGCGGAGATAGACGGTCGAAACGACCAGCCCGGCCACGATCGGAAGGTAGAGGTAAAAGATCCCCCTCCGGAAGCGGTAAGCCAGCCAGAGCGTGACCAGGGAGATCTGGGTGTGGCCGGAGGGGAAACAGTCCCGGGGGGCGGGGTCGAGGGCGTAGATCAGCCCGGCCAGCCGTTCCCGGATGAGAATCCCCTCCAGCGGCACCGAGTGGGGGAGGGTGAAACGGGGACCGATCGCCGGGATGACGAAATAGCCGAGGTAGGAGAGAATGTAGCCGAGGGTGATCGCGAAGAGCGTCTTCTGGTAGGGCAGCCTCTCCCCCTTCAGGTAGAGGACGATCCCCAGGGTCAGGGGGAGGAAGTAGTTGGCGGCGTAGAAGATCTGCATCAGTTCGGTCAGCCAGGGGACGGTCAGCCGCTCCAGCCAGACCGTGGGGTCGGCCCCGAAGATCCAGCGGTCGGCGGCGATCAGCCATTCGTCCCGGCAGGGCATAAAGGCGGGGTGGTTCCGGTCGTTGTTGATCAGGAAGAGAACCATCCGGTAGCCGAAGAAGATGCCGGGGATGGGGATCCAGTTCCGGACCGTTATCCAGAACCCGCTCTCGGGGCGCTTCCGCTGGACCCCCGCCGTCAGGAGGAGGACCGCGCCGGCTCCGGCCACCAGGGCCAGGAGCGATTCCCAGGAAACGATAAACATCCGGAAGAGAACGATGAAGACCCCGAGAAAGACAAAAAATGAGAAGAGCAGCCGCTCGGCCAGGAGGTTGTAGCGGGAGGGCTTCATCGTTCCGGCAGGTTCAGACCGCCCGGACCGGGATCATCGCGGTCCGGCCGGCCCGGGGAGCCGGGGCGGTCCGGAAGACGGTCGCGGCGGCGGGATTCATTGTTTCCTCGGGGCGCTGCCGAGAATCCGGCCGACCGGGCGGAGAGGATCGATGTGGTCGCAGAGGATCCTGACGCAGGAGGTAAGCGGGGTGGCCAGGATCATCCCCACCGGACCCCAGATGAAGTACCAGAGGATCAGGGTCATCAGGACGGTCAGGGGGTTGAGACGGGTCTTCTTCCCGATCAGGTAGGGAGTGATGATATTCCCCTCCAGGTTCTGGATCGCCACCAGCACCGCCAGCAGGGCCAGGGCGGTCCAGTAGGAGTCG
Source organism: PVC group bacterium (assembly GCA_003561965.1). Classification (GTDB taxonomy): domain Bacteria; phylum Auribacterota; class Erginobacteria; order Erginobacterales; family Erginobacteraceae; genus Erginobacter. The sequence continues at coordinate 17,930 of PWXJ01000037.1, read as the reverse complement.
TACTTGATCAGGGCGACGGCCAGGGGACCGAGCAGCCCGACAAAGGCCCCGACATAGGGGACGAAGTTGAGCAGGCCGATCAGGGGCCCCCAGACGTAGGCGTAATCGATCCGGAAGAGGAGAAGCACCACCGTGACCACCGCCCCCAGGGCCAGGTTGATCAGGGTCCGGACGATGATGAAGCCGCCGATATCCCGGTTGATCGCCTCGACGATAGCGGCCGCCCGGGGCTCGTGTTCCTCACCCCAGGCGGTAATCAGGATCTTCTTGAAATCCCTCGCCCCGGCCAGGAGGAAAATCAGGATCACCGCCACCAGGAAGAAATCGGAGAAGAATCTCAGGAGGGCGACCAGGCTGCTGAAAAGATTGCCGATGATCCCGGAGATGATGGCGGGGGCGTCCCCGGGGGACGGCGTGGGGACCAGCTCCGGTTCCCCGGGGAGCGCGGCGGCCACCCGGTCGACCAGCCCGGTGTAGTACTCGAGCGCCCGGTCGATCTGGACCCGGAGGGTCCGCTGGTACTGGGGGATGGCGTTGATGAAACTCCCGACCTCTCCCCCGATCAGGAGGCCCAGGGCCAGAAGCAGCCCCAGGCAGAAGACCACCACCAGGACCACCGCCAGCAGATAGGGGATCCGGGCGCGGGTCAGGAACGCCGCCAGGGGATAGAGGATGTAGGCGAGAAAGACCGCCAGGGCGAAGGGGATGAGGACCGTGCGCAGCTCCCGGAGGACCACGACGAAGACGACGAAAGAGAGAAAGAGCAGGGGGGAGGCGATCAGGGCCGGGGGACGATTTCCGGAACCGCCGGCTGAATTCTCGGTCCTCACTGTCATCTTCCGCTCCCCATCTTCTTTCCCTACCGGGACAGGAGCGGATCATCGCACATCCCCCCGGGTCAGGACAAGTCAAATTCCGCCCGGTCGCTCCTTCCCGGTCAGCTGCCCGCAGGCGGCCGAGATCCCGCCGCCGAAACGGTAACGGCGGGTGACGGTGATCCCCTCCCCCTCCAGGATCCGGGCGAACTTCCGGACGGCCGGTTCGGGCGAGGGACGGTACTTCCCGGTCCGGCTGTAGGAGATCAGGTTGACGAAATAGAGGCGGTCCAGCCGCTGACGGAGGAGGGCGGCCAGAGATTCCGCCGCCGCCGGGGAATCGTTGACCCCGGCCAGGAGCAGGTACTCGACCATTACCCGCCTTCCGGTCTTCTCGATGTAGCCGGCCGCCGCCCCGAGGACGGCTTCGAGCGGGTAGGCGTCGTTGACCGGCATCAACCGGGAGCGGAGCCGGTTGTCGGGGGCGTGGAGGGAGATCGAGAGGTTGATTTGGAGGTCCTCCCCGGCCAGCCGGTCGATCCCTTCGGTCACCCCCGCGGTGGAGATCGAGATCCGCCTCGCCCCGATCCCCAGTCCCTCCGGGGCGTTGATCATCCGGGCCGCGGCCAGAACCTCGTCGTAGTTGAGGAAGGGCTCGCCCATCCCCATAAAGACCAGGTTGGAGACCCGCGCGGAACGGTCCCGGAGGTAACGGCTCCAGAAGAGCGCCTGGGCGGCAATCTCGCCCAGGGTCAGGTTCCGGGCGAACCCCCGGTCCCCGGTCAAACAGAATTCGCAGCCCAGGGGACAGCCTGCCTGGGAGGAGACGCAGACCGTGTTCCGGCCCGGCCGGTGCCGCATCAGGACCGTCTCCACCGTCTCCCCGTCGGCCAGCCGGATCGCCGCCCTGACCGTATCTCCCCCCTCCGACCGGGCCAGCCGGGCCGGGATCTCCAGCGGGACCTGACGGGCCAGGAGCTTTCTCAGGTCCGCGGGGAGGTCGGTCGCCTCCTCCCAGGAGCGGCAGAGCCGGTGGAAGACCGCCGCCCGGGCCTGGCGGGCCCGGTAAGCCGGGCGGCCCGCCAGGATCTCTTCCAGCCTGTCCAGGCACAGAGTCACTCTTCCCCGGGCTCCACCGGACGGCGGAGCCGCTTGACCCGGGCCCGCCGCTTCTTCGCCTCCAGCCGCCTCTCCCGGGCCGCCCGGGAGGGCCGGGTCGGCTTCCGGGGCCGGGGGGGACGGGCCGCCCGGCGGAGCAGACCCTCCAGCCGCCGCCGGGCGTCGGCCCGGTTGGCGGCCTGGGTCCGGTAGCGGGAGGCTTCGATAACCAGTTCCCCCCCGGCGGTGATCCGCTTCCCGGCCAGCCGGATCAGCCGCCGGCGGACCGGTTCGGGGAGGGAGGGTGAATTTCCGGCGTCGAACCGGAGCTGGACCGCGGTGGCCGTCTTGTTGACCTTCTGTCCCCCGGGGCCGGGAGACCGGACGAACTCCTCGGACAGTTCGCTCTCGGGGATGGTTATCCTGCCGCCGATCCTGATCATACCCTGATATTAGCACCGGGGCGAAATGTGGACAAGTCCGGCCTCGACCCCCTTCGGGGACCCCGCCGGCGCGGGGACCCTTGCCCCCCGCGGGCGGTTAGTGGTATGATATTGTTGAGTTATGAGCGTTCGAACGACATTACCGGCGATTACCCTGCTCCTGGCCGCCGGCCTCCTGACCGCCTGCGGGGAGAGAACCCCCGACCGGTCCCTGGCGGAGATACGGGAGGCGGCCCGGACCGGGGACCCCGCCGCCCAGTACGAACTCGGGGTGATCTACGGCCGGGGGGAACTGGTCGCCCGCGACGACCTCGAGGCGGCCCGCTGGCTGAGAAAGGCCGCCGAGGGGGGGCTCGCCGAAGCCCAGTACGGCCTCGGGGTCCTCTACGACCGGGGCCGGGGGGTCGAGCGGGACCCCGGGAAGGCGGTCGGGTGGTACCGGGAAGCCGCCCGGGGGGGGTCGGCCCCGGCCCAGCTCAACCTGGGCTTCGCCTACGCCGCCGGGGAAGGGGTCGAACGGGATTACTCCGAGGCGGTGGACTGGTTCCGCCGGGCGGCCGAGGCGGGACACGGTCTGGCCTGTTACAACCTCGGCCTCTCCTACGCCCGGGGCCGGGGGGTGGACCGCGACGACCGGGAGGCGGCCCGCTGGTTCCGGGAGGCGGCCGACCGGGGCATCGACCGGGCCCGGTACGAGCTGGCCCTGATGTACAGCCTGGGCCGGGGGGTGGACCGCGACGACCGGGAAGCGGCCCGCTGGTTCCGGAAGGCGGCGGAACAGGGGAACGTCAGGGCCGGCTACAACCTGGGCCTGATGTACGCCCACGGAATCGGCGTCGGCCCGGACGACCGGGAAGCGGCCCGCTGGTTCCGGAGGGCGGCGGAGGGGGGGGACGCCGGTGCCCAGTTCACGCTCGCCTCCCTCTACGCCGCCGGCCGGGGCGTCGATCAGGATTTCGGAGAGGCGGTGACCTGGTACGAAAGGGCCGCCGACCAGAAGATCGCCCCGGCCCAGCTCAACCTCGGGCTGATCTACGCCCGGGGGGAGTTCGTCGGGCAGGATTACCGGAAGGCGGAGAAATGGTTCGGGAAAGCCGCGGAACAGGGAAGCGCCGAGGCTCAATACAACCTCGGGCGGCTCCACGACGGGTTCTGGGGGTTCGAACGGGATTACCCGGAAGCGGCCCTCTGGTACCGGAGGGCGGCGGAACTGGGGTACGCCCCGGCGATGACCGCCCTGGGTTCGTTCTACGAATCCGGGCGGGGCCTGCCCCCGGACCGGACCGAGGCCGCCTCCTGGTACCTGGCGGCGGCCGCCTTCGGGGACGATACGGCCGGGGGTAAATGGAACGGCCTGCAGGAGACGATGAGCCCGGACGAACGGGAGGAGGCGGAGCGGCGGGCCCGTTCGCTCACCGAAGAGATATCCCGGCGGCGGGACCCCCGGCCGGAGGACCGGTCGAGATGACCGATATCCTGAACCGGAAAACCATCGACTCGCTCCGGGAAATCGGAGACGATTTTTTCTCCGAACTGATCCAGACCTTCCTCGATTCCGCCCGGGAGGAGATCGAGCGGATCCGGCGGGAGATCGAAGCCGGCAACCCCTCCGGGGCCGGGGAGGCCGCCCACTGCCTCAAGGGCGCCTGCCTGGGCCAGGGGGCGGAAGAGATGGCCGGGGTCTGCCGGGAGATCGAGACCCGGGGAGACGAGGGTAAACTGGAGGAGGGCCGGGAACTGCTGAAGCGGCTCGAGGAGGCTTTCCGGAAGGTCAGCCGGGAGCTGGAACGCCTCCGGGGGTAAACCGACTTTCCCGCCCGGGCTCAGGGATCGGTCAGGATCTCCCCCCCCCTTTCGGTCGCCCGGACGGTATGCTCCCACTGGGCGGAGAGGGACCCGTCCCGGGTCACCGCCGTCCAGCCGTTCTCCAGCAGCCGGGACTTGTGGGTCCCGGCGTTGATCATCGGCTCGATGGTGAAGACCGTGTCGGCCTCGATCCGGGGGCCGGTTCCCTTTTTCCCGTAGTGGAGGACGGTCGGCTCTTCGTGGAATTGCCGCCCGATCCCGTGCCCGGTGTAATCCCGGACCACGGAATAGCCCCGGCTCTCGGCGTGTTCCTGGATCGCCCCGCCGATGTCCCCCAGACGGCCGCCCGCCTTCACCGCCCGGATACCCCGGTAGAGGCACTCCCGGGCCGTCTCGACCAGCCGCCGGGCCTCCTTGCTCACCTTCCCGATCAGGAACATCCGGGAGGCGTCGGCGTAGAACCCGTCGAGGATGGTGGTGACGTCGACGTTGACGATATCCCCCTCCCGGAGTTCGTTTTCGTCCGGGATACCGTGGCAGATCTGTTCGTTGAGGGTGGTGCAGATCGAACGGGGGAAACCGCGATAACCGAGCGGCGCCGGAACGCCGCCGGCGGCCACCGTCGCCTCGTGGACCAGCGAGTCGAGTTCGGCGGTGGTGACCCCGGGCCCGATTCGCTCCGCCACCAGGTCGAGGAGGCGGGCGGTCAGGCGGCCGGCGGCCCGGATGCCGGCGATCTCACCGGCGGTCTTGACCGGTATCCTCCCCCGGCCCCGGCCGGCGGGGGCGGAGGAGTCCGGCCGGACCAGGTCGGAGGGGAGGGGGCATTTCTTGTACTTCCGGCCGCTGCCGCACCAGCAGGGGTCATTCCGGGGGATGGTCATCGACTACAGGAGCCCGAAGACGGTCAGGAGGACGAAGCCCCCCCCCAGAACCCCGAGAAAGCAGACGAAGCGGACGAACAGCTCGTTCCGGTCGGCCACCAGCCCCTTGACCACCTGGGGAAACCACTCCGGGTGGATCACGAAGATTCCGGCCAGGAGGAGCAGGATACCGAAGAGCAGGCTGATCACCAGGAAGACCGGGACCATCTCGAAGATGATCACCAGGGTCGAGTAGATGATCCAGGCTCCGAGCAGACCGATCACCAGGTAGAGCACCCGGATCAACCCCGGCCCCAACCCGGTGAACTTGCCCGCCAGGTTCTTCATCCCCTTGGGGTTGAGAACGCCGTAAACCCGGCTGGCGACCATTAGGGCCGCCAGCACCCCGATCACGATCCGCAGGGTTTCTTCTTCCATTCGCATAATTTTCCTCCTTTCGCCGAAGCGGCGAAACAGATCGACTCTTTTTAATTCCGGCAACCCTATTTCGCGGGGGGGGCGGGCAGGTCGGTGGCCGACCAGGCGTCGAGACAGTAACGCTCCATATACCCGTAGGAGAGGCAGCCGTAGCCCCGATCCCCCCAGTTTTCCGACCAGGAGTTCTTGAACTTGAAATATCTCTCGGCGCGGCAGTAGCCGACCACGCAGACGGCGTGGCCGCCCAGGGAGGAGGCTCCCGGCCGGGGGAGCGGAACCTCACCCCGGCGGTCTTCGAACCACTCCGGGAAGACCTCGACCCCGGCCAGGAAGGGCCCGTTGACGGCCAGGCTCTGTTCCATCTCCTCGAGACCGAAGAGCCGGCCGTAGGTCTTGATCCGGAACTGCCGGGCCTGCCGGTCGGCTTCCGGGCAGGCCGAATCGGTCTGGTAGGGGCGGTAGGGCCAGCACTCCTCGAGGCAGACGCCCCGCCGGGCCAGGACCTTCATCGCCACCCGGGGATAGGTCCCCTCCTGACCGGGGATCCCGTCGATCAGTTTGCAGTGGTGATAGAGGTAACGGGGGGAGAGTTCGATCAGCCGGCCCGTCCCGGCCAGCTCCTGGTACTCCTTGACCCCGACCGCCGCCGCGAACGCGACGCAGGTGCCCTCCGGCCCCTGATCCCGGACCGGTGACATTTGATCGCTGTAATCGATCCGGCCCGGCGCCGCAAACCGGGGCAGGACCGCCCGCATCGGCAGGTCCCGCCGGTCGACCGGGTCCTTCAGACAACCCAAACCGTAACGACCGTCAGTCATCGGTACTCTCCCTGCCTATCCATTCCGGATATCCCACCCGTGTTCACTTTCGCTTCTCCCTCCGACTGTCTAAAATTAAACTCTCGGGGGGGCAAACTCCTCTTGGCAGATAAACAATGTATCAGGCGCGGGAGCCGGGATCAATCTTCTTTCTCCGCCAGCCGGAATATCCACACCTCGATCCGGCCGTCGGGGGCCGCGTAATCAAGCCGGGATGGAATGTGAACCCCGCTCCGTTCCAGAAGGGGAACGTGATAGATAAGCTTTCCTTCCGGCCGGAGAACAACACCGGGGAGGGCGGGCGGTTCCCCTTCGGCCAGAAGGTAAACCGCCGGATCATCGGGGAATCTCCTCCTGACCAGTTCAACCGCCGTCTCCCATTGGCCGGGACTTTCCCGGTAAATTGGCAGGACGGGGAGCCCGTAGACGAGATCGAGGGGAGCGGGAAGCTTATCCACCGCCGCCGATACCGCCACCAGGTCGGCGTCCCTCACCCGGGAAGCCAATTCATCGATGAAACTAACCGCCGACCGGTATTCCCGATGGGTAAAGAGGACCCGGTTCTTCCGGATTCCGAGCAGGACAAGAACCGCCAGCAGCAGGAACGCCGCCAGGCGCAACGGCCGCCGCCGGGACCGCAGGAGAAAGCCGAGAAAAAAGGCGGCACCGATCAGGAAACCGGGGATGATCACAACGGCGAAACGGCGGGCCGCCCACATATAATAGGGGGAAATCAGCTGCCGCCAGAGAAACAGGAAGGAGAAAGTAATCGTGAGCAGGAGGAATAACCAGACCGCCGAGCGCCGGTTTATCAGCAGCGCCAGGCCGATCCCGGCCAGGGCTAAAACCAGCCCGGGACGGGTTAGAAACCATCCCAGTTCGACCAGGCTGGTCTTATCAGCGCTGAGGCTGGGGGAGAAGGGCCGGATAAAGTAGGCGTAAACCGCGATGAACACCAACGCCAGTACCCCCAACCAGCGGAGAGAAGACCCGGATAGAATGGAGGACAAACGCCGGCGAAAACCCCGGCCGGCCAGTCGAAGGGCGGACAGCCCGAACCCGGCGAGCATCACCAGCAGCAGCGGAACCGGCCGGTGCCAGTTAAATCTTCTCAGGGCCAGGGAGGCATACTCCCTGCCGTAGAAAAAATGCGGCAGGATGGAATAAATCGTCAGGACAAGAAAAGGGAGAAGGAAGTAAAGGTCGCCGCGACGGAAGTCGATAAACCAGCGGCAGTAAAAATACGCCAGCAGGACCGGCAGAAGCAGCAGGGCGCTGATATGGGAAAGCATAAACAACCCCAGAAAAACCCCGGCCAGGACCGCGGGGTACCGCTCTTGCCGGTCGAGATGCCGGGCCAGAAGAAAGAGTCCGGAAAAGAGAAGAAACTGGCTCAACATCTCGGCGGTGGGGAAACGAGCCTGCCAGACCTGGACCCGGTTGACCCCGATCAGTGCCGCCGCCATCAGGCCCTCCGGTTTCCCCCATAACTCCCGGACCAGAAGATAAATGGAGAGCAGCGACAGGGTCCCCAGCAGGGGAGTGAGATAAAAACCACCGGACAGACCGGAGGGGAAAAAAGCGGCCGCCAGCAGGACCGGATAGAGATGATAGAACTGGGGGATAAGCCGGGTTCCTTCCGGTCCGGCTCGACGGAAACCCGGATATTTTTCCGGATAGCCGAAACTGTGTTTCCGGGAAAACAGGGAACGCTCCCGGGGGGAAAGAAAACCCGGATCCCGGTCTTCGACCAGGATCGACCCGGTCCGGGCGATATGCGCCCCGGTCCCGATATAGACCCCGGGATCCCAGCCTCCGAAAATATACTCGGTGGGGCGGAAATAGAGCAGGCCGGACAGGAGCAGAATCAGGCTCAGGATCAGGGCCGGGAATTTCACCCGCCGGGTTTCCGCCGGGCGGCCGGCGGAAGGGACAACCCGGACCGGACCGGGTCGGAGCAATAAGAGGACCAAAAAGGAATAGAGCAGGAGCACCACCCCGACCAGATGAATCGAAAAGATCCCCAGCTGGGCGGAAGCCAGGGCGGAGAGTGAAAACAGGGAAAAACTCCCGAGAAAAGAGAGAAAGATAAGCTCCGGCCAGCCCCTGGATTCCGGCAGCCAGCCTTTCCGCCAGGCGGCCAGAACGGTGAAACCGCCCGGAACGGTTAAGAGCAGGGTAACCCAGAGATAACTGAAGATCACAAGTAAGCCGGAGATCATATTCGATAGTATCGGTTTTCCCAAAAAATAAATAAAGAAAAATGCCCTTCTTTTTTCTTGCCCGGATAACGTTATTTCCTTTATGCTGGTAATCCGGGTGAATTTCTAATATTATCTGTCAGGTGTAGGGTGGCCGGCTTTGGGTATCGTGATTCAAAAACAGCACCGGAAAAAAATCCGGAACGAGGAGACGGTTATGAAAACCATAGCAGTGCTCGGGGCGCTCCTGGCAGCCCTGATTTTCGCCGTGACTCCGGCGCCGGGAGCGAATTACCTGATCAATGAAGACTTCGAAGGTCCGGACTTCCCGCCGCCGGGTTGGCAGGCGGAGTTCGCCGACTGGACCGATGTCAACTTCTATTCCCCGGTTCACAGCGTCCACCTCAACCCTTCCTCGACTCTGGTCACGCCGCCGATGCACGGCCCCCGGGATCTCTATTTCCGCTACTGGGTCAACGAGGTCCTGGTCAGCCTGGATATTTACTATTCCAACGACGGGAGCGACTGGAACTTCCTCCGGCGGTCCAGTCCCAGTCCCGGCTCCTGGCAAGGAGCCGGGCCGATCGATGTCTCGGCCCTCCCCGCTCCGCTCTACCTCCAGTTCCGTCTCGACCCCTGGTCCGACCCCACCGATCATATCTTCATCGACGACATCGTGGTCCCCTCCTCCACCCGGGCCAACCCCAGCTCCAACCTGGTCCTGCAGTCGGGCGACTACACCGGCGACGGCCGGACCGATATCGCCGTCTTCCGGCCGGCCACCGGTCTCTGGGCGGTCCGCGGCCTGGGCAGGATTTACTTCGGCGGTCTGGGGGACATCCCGGTCAGCGGAGACTATAGCGGAAACGGGATCAGCGATGTCGCCATCTTCCGGCCCTCCACCGGACTCTGGGCGGTCAAACACATCACCCGGGCCTATTTCGGCGGGCCGGATGATCTCCCGGTCCCCGGCGATTACACCGGGGACGGCGTCTGCGATATCGCCGTCTTCCGGCCCTCGACCGGACTCTGGGCGGTCCGGGGCATCACCCGGACCTACTTCGGCAGATCGGATGACCTCCCGGTGCCGGGGAATTACCGGGGAGACGGAATCGACCGGGTCGCTATCTTCCGTCCCGATACCGGGCTCTGGGCGATTCGCGGGGTAACCCGGGCCTACTTTGGAAGGTCCGGCGACTGGCCGGTCCCCGGCATTTACGGCTGGTACGGCAAAAGTAGTGCCGGCGGGCCTTTCCGCAGCCAGATCGCCGTCTTCCGGCCTTCCACCGGCCTCTGGGCGGTCCGGGGCGGAGAGAGGAACTACTTCGGGAAAGCCGGCGACTGGCCGGTAGTCGGCGGATTCACCGGATACGTCATCGACGAGACCGGGATCTTCCGGCCCTCCACCGGCCTCTGGGCGATCCGGGGCCTTACCCGGGCCTACTTCGGAACTACCGGCGATGTGCCGGTAGCCCGGTAAAGACCGGACGCAAGGCTGCCCGGCAAACCCCGGGGCAAGAGGGCCGGGGGCCCGATTTCCTTGACGGATCGGGCCCCGGCCCTCTGCCTTTTTCCCGGCGCGATTTCCCGGCCGGACCGGCTGCTTTATTCCCTGAGAATAGAGCCGGCTATTCCGACTAGTCCCCGAACTCCATATCGGATAATTACCCCGGGCTGGATGCCTACTTCCTGGGAATTACTGGCGAGGAAAACTGATGCCGTTGCCCAGGTATTAACTACCGGTCGCTTGAACTGAAAAAAATAATAATTTTTCCTTGACAGCAATCTCTTGATTGTGGAAAATGGCGCTGGCGATAATTCTGGACTGTAAAATGTTCCGGTTCAACCCTAGCCAGGAGGGAATTTTATGAAGTTGAGATGGCTGTTGACCGTGGCCGTTGTTTGTTCTTTAGCCTTTGGCGCTTCAGTAGAAGCCGGCACCATAACCGAAGGTTTCGATGATTTCCAGAACGGGGTCCGTCCCTGGGGCTGGCAATTCATCGGCTGCAACGAAGACACCGACGCCGATATGGATAACTTCGGTCTGGCCGCCCCCGCGGTCCGCCTGGACGAATGGGGCGACTTCATCCGGTCGATCGAATACACCCCGATCGGGAACAGCCAGGTCAGCTTCTACCTCCAGGCGCTGGACGTCAACCCCAGCAGCTCTCTCGATGTCTGGGAGTATGATATCGACCTGGCGGACTGGGTCGTCCTGACCGAGATCTTCGATATTTCCCTGACCGGTTCCACCATCGGACCGCTGGACCTCAACCCGAGCACCTCCCAGTACGTCGGGTTCTTCTTTGACAAGCAAGACGACGCCGACATCGTGATCGACGACGTGGTGATCACCGAGGTTGCCACGCCGGTGCCGCCTGCGCCGACTCCCGAGCCCACCCCTGAGCCGACCCCGGAGCCGACCCCGATTCCCGCCCCGCCCTTCCTGGTCCTGGACTCCGCTGACTTCACCGGGGATGGGTACTCCGACATCGCGATCTTCCGGCCCGCCACCGGGCTCTGGGCGGTCCGCGGACTGGGCAGGACTTACTTCGGAACCGTCGGCGATATCCCGGTCAGCGGGGATTACAGCGGAGACGGGGTCGCCAACGTCGCGATCTTCCGGCCCGCGACCGGCCTCTGGGCGGTCAAGGACATTACCAGGACCAAGTTCGGTATTGTCGGAGACATCCCGGTTCCCGGTGACTGGACCGGAGACGGCGCCTGCGATATCGCCGTCTTCCGACCCGCGACCGGGCTCTGGGCGGTCCGCGGCGGCGACCGGATTCACTTCGGCCGCCTGGGCGACCTCCCGGTACCGGGAGATTACACCGGCCGGGGACACAGCCAGATCGCCGTCTTCCGGCCTTCCACCGGCCTCTGGGCGATCCGGGGAGTCACCCGTGCCTTCTTCGGCACCGACGGCGATATCCCGGTACCCGGCGTTTACCAGTGGTACGGAGGCGCCAAGGCTTCGCCCTTCCGGACCCAGATCGCCGTCTTCCGGCCTTCCACCGGCCTCTGGGCGATCCGGGGTGGACCCCGGGTTTACTACGGGACTCTTGGAGATACCCCGACAGTGGGCAACTTCACCTCGGATTGGCTCGACCAACCCGGAATCTTCCGGCCCTCGACCGGACTCTGGGCGATCCGGGAAATAACCCGGGCCTACTGGGGTACTGACGGGGATATCCCGCTGGCCCGGTAGCGACGGACGGCGGTTGAACGTTAACCGCCGCGAAATAAGGACTGGAAGGCCCGGCCCGCTTGACGGGCCGGGCCTTCCAGTCCTTTTTTCTGTTAATAATTCACCGCGGAGACGGCGTCGAGTTCGAAGCCGGAAGAACCGGTACCGCTGAGGGAATCCCCATAATCGGTATGCCGGACGGGATCGCCGGCGACGTCCCGGAGCCAGCGGTCGCCGGCGGCGGTGATCCGGACATAATTGATCCAGGTGAAGGGCCTACCAGGCAGGGCATCGAGGTCGAAGAAGTCCCCCCCCGATACCGCCGGGTTGGTCGGGTCGGGAAAATTTCCCTGGCTGTGGACCGGGTTGACCCCGGCAAAACCGTAGGCGTAGGAAAAGGGATCGTAGTGGTCGATCGAGCCGTCAGCGGTGAAACCGGCTCGATAGTTGAAGGGAAATTCCCGAAAGTTTACCCCGTCCTGGCTGACCGCGACCACCGCCGGTTTCATCACCCTGACCAGGCGCCCGTCCACCCATTCGCTCCGGACCCTTCCGAAGACGGTGAAGTCGATACCCGGCTCGTTGACGACCATACTGTCGGTGAATTTCAGGGTGATCGTCCCCCCGTAGGGGGGGGAGGCCCCGCCGTCGTCGTTGGGCCGGGCGTGAAGGGCCACTCCCCGGCCGGAGGGCGGGCCGAGAACGCTCGAAGGTGACTGGGGAAGACCGGGGTCGAGCGGCTCGAAGACCGCCACCTCGCCGGCATAGGGGACCCGGGGCCCGAAACGGCTCACCGCCCGCGGGGTCAGCGAGATCCGGTTGTCCCGGCCGATCTCCCCGGGGGCCCCGTCCCGGCTGTAAGGGATGACGGCGTAGAAATAAGCGGTCCGGTTTTCCAGGCCCCGGTCGACGAAGTTGTCCCCCCGGCCGGTGAAGACGACCTCGCCGTCATCGGGGTCTCCGGGGTAGCCGCCTCTCCTTCTCACCACCCGGACCAGATCGAAATCCTCCCCGCTGGGGTTCCGCCAGGCCAGGCCGGTCTTGCCGTCGCCGGCGGCCCCGGTCAGGCCGCTGATCGTCGCTTCCGAGGCGGCCGGGGTCAGGGTCGGGACCGGACGGGGCGAGGGGGCGACGGCCGACGGACCGCGGCGATCCGGGTCGAGGGGGTCTATGACCCGGAGGGGGAACGCGGCCACGGCCACCTGTTCCTCCCGGTCGGTCACCCGGACCCGGAACCGGAAGTTCCGGTCGCCCTGCCGGAGGTAGATGTCGGAGACCGTCCCCCCGATCAGGCCGGTGGTTCCGGCCAGGGCCAGTCCGCGGGGCAGCCGGCCCGACTCCAGGCTGAAGAAATAGGGCGGGCTGCCTCCGGCGGCCTCCAGCAGGTGCTGGTACTCCCTCCCGGCGGTGGCGTCCGGGAGGCCGGCGGTGGTGATCGAGACCAGCTGCCGATCGACGACCAGGCTGAAGTCCTGGCGTCCGGTCTGGCCGACGGCGTCGCTGACCATCACCGTGAACCCCGCTTTCCCGGACTGTTCCGGGAGCCCGGAGATCTCTCCGGTGGCCGAGTCGAGAAAGAGACTGGGGGGCAGATCGCCCTCGGAGACGGTCCAGGTGTAGGGCTCCACCCCGTCGTCGGCTTCCAGCCCCGCCCGGTAAACCTCTCCCCGGACGGCCCGGGGGAGACTGCCGGTGAGGATCCGCGGGCCGCCGTAGTAAGTCACTCCCATCGCCAGCTCGAATTCCCGGTCGGCAGCTTTGCCCTCCCGGTCGAAGACCCGGATGACAAATTCAGTTGTCTCCCACTTCTCCGGCACTCCGGAGATGATCCCCCGGTCGGGGTCGAACTCGAGTCCTTCCGGAAGCCGGCCGGCGACCATCCGCCACCGGTAGGGGACGGCGCCGCCCCGGGCCCGGAGGGTCACCGTGTAAAGTTCGCCTCGATTCGCCGGGGGCAGGGCCGCGGTGACGATCTCAACGTCTCCCTCCTCGATTTGGAGCGTATAATCCCGCTCGGCGAAATCCTCCTCCCGGTCGATCACGATAATGGTGAACTCGAATTCCCCGATCTCCCGGGGAATCCCGAAAACGGCCCCGGAATCGAGCCCGAAGCGGATCCCCTCCGGCAGGGTCCCCTCCCCCCACTCCCAGCGGTAGGGCGGCTCGCCCCCCTCCGCCGCCAGCTGGTGCAGGTAGTTTCGGCCGCGGAAGCCGGAAGGGAGGGACGCGGTGACGACCTCCAGCTCTTGAGCCAGGATCTCCGGATCCTCCCGGACCAGGAGGCGCAGCTCCCTCTCCGCCGTCCCCCCTCCCCGCTCCACCAGGCGGACGGTGAACCGCCACTCCCCCCCGCGTTGGGGGATACCGGAGATAACCCCCTCGGAAGAGAGATCCAGTCCGGGGGGGAGTTCACCCGCGACGACTGTCCAGACCGCCAGCCCCCGGACCCCGGCCGCCTCCAGTTCCCGGAAGTATTCTTCCCCGGCCGCCCCCATCGGGAGCTGTCCGGTGACGATCGAGATCTCCGGGGGGGAAGGATCGGGGAGGGGCTCCCCGGGACGGGGGGAAGCGGTCACTTCCGCCGGCTGGACGGGCGGCGGGTACCGGTCCGGGCGGGCGGGCGGCGCCGGCTCCACCCGTTCCGGAACCGGACGGGGCGGGGGGGTGAAAGCCCCGTGGTAGATGAGGTAGAAGAGCCGGCAGCCGGCGGCCAGGAGGACGCAGCCGGCCAGCAGCATCCCGAACCGGAGCCACCTGTTGCCCATAACGCTTTTCCCCTCCCCGTTGTTTCCCGGCGGAAAAACGGACCGCGCGAAGTCGAAAGTCTTTTCCCACTATACAGGTTTCTTCCGGTCCTGTCATAAATATTCCGGTTAAAAGGTCAGCTCCGCCCCGCCGAAGAAGCTCCGCCCCGGGGCCGGGTAAAAGGCCCGCTCCTCGGGGAAGGAGGCGATCGCCCCCAGCTCGGAATACTCCCGGTCGAGGAGGTTGGCCGCCCCGGCGAAGAGCCTGACGTCTCCCCGCCGGTAGGAGAGGCTTAAATCCAGGGTAAAGTAATCGCCCAGGCGGGGGTAGCGGTTGGCCTGGTCGTTGAGAAACCTCTGCCGCCCGACGTAATAGCCCGCCGCCACCGCCTCCAGGCCGGCAAGGGGCCGCCAGCTGACCTCGCCCCGGGCGGTCCCCGGGGGGACCATCGGGACGCGGTTGCCGTCGTACTCCCCGCCCCGGAATTCGGCGGAGAGGAGGGTGCCGTCGATCCCGAACGTCAGCTCCGGAAGCGGGCGCCAGCGCAGTTCGCTCTCCAGGCCCCTCCGCCGGGTCCGGTCGTAGTTACGGTTGGAGAAGGTGATCGGGTCGTAGTAGAGTTCGTTTCTCAGGTCCATCTGGAAGACCGCCGCCGACCAGGTGAACCCCGGCAGCGGACGGGCCTCGAACCCCAGCTCCCAGCTCCGCCAGATCTGGGGCCGGAGGTCCCGGTTGATCGGCGGGAACGCCCAGATGCTGTAGTACTCGTCGGTGGCGGGAAAGCGAAATCCCCGGTTGAAACTGAGAAAGGCGGAAAACTCTTCGGCCGCCAGCAGGGTGAGGCCGGCGGAAGCCGCTTCCCGGCTGACCCGGAGACTGTCGTCGATCACCGCCGGATCCCAGAAGGGATCCGCTTCCCAGGGGCCGGGCCGGGGTCGGGAATGAAAATCGTATTCGGCCCACTCCCGGCGCCAGCCGGCGGTCAGGATCACCAGGTCTTCCCAGCTGATCCGGTCCTGGAGGTAAAGCCCGGCGGTCTCCCGGACGATCGAGGTCCGGCGGACCTTCCCCTCCCGGTAGTAATCCATCCCGAAGAACGAGAGGGCGTCCTGCCCGGAACGGGCCGAGTAGAAATCCAGGCCTCCGGTCAGGCGGTGTGTTAATCCTCCCAGCGCCAGCTCGAGTTCCGCCTTCGGGTTGGCCCCGAAGACCTCCAGGTCCCGCCGGTCCCGGTAGCGCGAGCTTCTCAGGTCGCTCTCCAGGTCCCGCTGCCGGAAGGAGAGATCGAGCGAGAGGGCGGCCTTTCCGATCTCCTTCCGGCCGGACAGCGCCTGGTACCAGTCCTCCACCTTCATCCGGTCATCGGGGAATGAACTATAGCGCCGGCCGTGGATCTCCCGGTCGCTCTCCCGGAGCGCCCCGGGCAGGCCATAACGGGAACGGTGGTAGTGGCCGTGCCATTCCAGGTCCAGACCGGGCCGGGGTTGGAGACCGAAGCTCCCCCCGCCGTCCAGGGACCGGAGATCGCTGTTCTCCCGCCAGCCGTCCAGGGCCCGGTGAGACGCCCCGAGGGAATAATCGACGGCCCCCAGGCCGCCGGCACCGCCGATATCGGCCCGGCGCTCGCCGAAACTGCCGCCCCCGGCCGAGGCCCGCCAGCGAGTCTCGCCCCCCCCGGGCCGGGTGATGATATTGATCACCCCGCCGGCGGCGTTGTCGCCGTAGAGGACGCTGCCGGATCCCCGGATGATCTCGATCCGCTCGATCCGCTCCAGCGGCACCTGGCTCCAATCGGCCCCGCTCAAGTCCGGGGAGTTGGTCCGGCGGCCGTCGATCAGCAGCAGGGTGTTGACCGAGGCGAACTCCCCGAAACCCCGCAGGTCCACCGAGGCGTTTCTCCCGCCCCCGAAGGGATCCCGGACCACCACGCCCGGCCGGCCCCGGAGGAGGTCGGCCGGGCCGCCGCCGACCGCCCGCTCGACCTCCCCGGGCCCGACCACGGTCACGCCGGCCGGGACCTCCCGCGGGGAGGTCTCCCCCCGCAAAGGGGGGACCACAATCTCCTCCATCTCCAGGATCTCTCCCTCCTCCGGCAGCGCCGGCCCGCCGCTGAATACCATCCCGCTCAATACTGAAATCATTAATACATTTTTCATCTCGATCTCCTGCTGGATCCGACACAGTTACCGATAAAAATCCTCAAACTGGATCAGTCAAAAGGTTCCCGGCATCGACACCTCCCATCTCCGGCAGGATGCTCCGGCTTTCTCTCCCGGTGAAACCGGAAAGAAAAAAACCCGGCTCTCCTCAGTCAAGAGAGCCGGGCCGGATTAATATTCGGCGCTCCCCTCCCTTTCCCGCGAAGTTCTGGTGAGCGGGCGGGGGGAGAGCGTTCTGGCTGACCTTCCCTGGGAAGGATCACAGTGGCGCGACCGCCCCGGATTCACACCGGGTTCCCTCTCATCCCCGCCGGTAATCTATTTTCTTATTCCGATTATCCCGATTGGAGCTTCCCGGTCAAGGTTAAATACGAAATCATTTGAGAAACCCAGCGGGGGGGGCGCGGCCGCTCCTTACACAGACGAAAATACCGGGGCTACATCACCAGGTTAAGGAGGGCGCCGACGGAGATGGCGACCGCGAACATAATCGCGGTCGACTTCACCAGGTCCTTCCAGCCCAGCTCCTTGAAGATGATGGCGAAGGTGGCGATGCAGGGGAAGAACATCGCCAGCACGGTGGTCGCGACCACCAGCTGGCCCGCGGCCAGGTTGAGCGGTGAGAGCATCCCCACCGCCACGTCCTTGCGGAGGAAGCCGATCAACAGGGCGGCAATCGACTCCCGGGGGAGACCGAGGAGCACAGTAACCACCGGGGCGGTGAGATCGGCCAGGAAGTCGAAGAGGTCGAGGGCGTAAAGCAGGTTGACCGCCAGCACCGCCAAAAAAACCACCGGGAGAGCCTCCCGGAGAAATCCGGAGATCCGGACCCGGAGCTTCTTCAGGAACGGCCCCGGCGGGGGGAGCCGGTAGTGGGGGATCTCGATGATCAGTTCCGGGGAAAAGCCCTTGACCAGCCGGTTGAGGATGAAGCCGAGGACCAGCCAGACCAAAAAGAGGGTCAGGTAAACCACGGCGACGTAGCCCCAGCCCCGGGCACCGACCAGGCCGAAGATCATCGCCTGGAGGGCGGCGCAGGGGACCCCGATCGAGATCAGGGTGACGGCGATGAACCTTTCCCGGCGGCTCTCCAGGATCCGGGTCCCCATCACCGCCGGGACGTTGCAGCCCAGGCCGAGCAGGGTGGGGATGATGGCGTAGCCGTGGAGCCCGACCCGGTGCATCAGCCCGTCGAGGAGGACCGCCGCCCGGGGGAGGTAGCCGAAGTCCTCGAGGAAACTCAGGACCAGGTAGAAGGCCAGGATGTAGGGCAGGACCATCGCCAGGGGGACGAAGAGCCCGGTGGAGAGGGCGCCGAAAGACTGCTCGAAGTCGATCGCCCCGTCGATCAGGTTCC
>PWXJ01000211.1 GCA_003561965.1 PVC group bacterium | reverse complement strand
CGCAAAGAACGCAAAGAAACGCAAAGAAAGATTTAGAGTTTTTATTCCAGGCATTTTATCCCTTCATTAAGTAACGGTAAGTTGAAGGTCACAAGTATTCCAAGATACAGAGAATTCACCGCAAAGCCGCAAAGAACGCAAAGAAACGCTAAGAAAGATTTAGAGATTTAGTGCCAGACGTCTTATGCCTTCCTTTAACATCGGGACATTGAAGTTTAAGAGGATTCCCAATTTCAGGTTCAGTAATTTCAGGTAAGTAAGAACCTGGGCCTGGTGAATCGGAAGTAGCTTCTCAACCGATTTCAATTCAACTACCACCAATTTTTCTACCAGAAAATCAGCCCGATATCCGCAGTCCAATCTCAATCCTTTATATTCGATAGGGATTGGTTGTTCTCTCTCAAAAGATATTTTTTTCAGGGTCAACTCTCTTGCCAGACATTCTTGATACGCCGATTCCAGAAGCCCCGGGCCAAGTATCCTGTGTACCTCGATCGCGGCTCCGATAATTTCCCTGGATATGGAATTCTCATCCATAACGAAATATATACTCTAAAATTATTTCTTGGCGAAACTTTGCGTTCTTTGCGACTTTGCGGTGAATTAATTGTTCTTGTTTTGTTGTTCGAGGAAGGTTTTCAGGCTCTCCCGGACGGCCTCGGTGACGGCCCGGCTGGTGATGGTGGCCCCGGTCAGGGCCTCGATCCGGGTCTCGGTCTCCCCGGTCACCACCTCCAGCCGGTCGACGGTCTTCCCGGCGAACTGTTCCTGGAAGGGGGGGCGGCCGGGCGGCTCGGCCGGCTCCCGGCCGAGCAGCGCCTCCCAGAAGGTCCGGGTGGCCGGGACCTCGACCGCCAGGGTCCCGAGGCCGGGGGTCTCCTGCTGGCTGAGGATCTCGATCCCGGAGATCTTCCCCGAAGGATCGACCCCCACCATCACCGAGATGTCGCTGCTGTATCCCCGCGCCTCCCCAATCAAGGCGTAGCCGATCACCCGGCCTTCGCCGTCCCGGCCCTGGTAATAGTTTATCTCCTCCCCCTCGATCGGGTCGGAGAAGGAGACCGCTTCCGGAAGGACGACTCTGAGGGCCTCGACCCGATCGGCCCGGGTCCGGGCCTCGATGGTCGGCCGGGTCATCCGGTAGGTGACCGCCAGGGCGGCGGCGGCGACCAGGCAGATAACGGCCAGGGTCAGGCCCATCCTGGTTATGGTCGCTTCTTTCATCTCAGGTGCCGAAGATCCTCGGACGGGTGTAACGGTCGATCAGGGGGGTGAAGGCGTTCATTATCAGGATCGAGTAACAGACCCCTTCCGGGAATCCGCCGTAGAGCCGGATCAGGGCGGTGATTACCCCGCAGCCGGTCCCGAAGATCAGCATCCCGGTCCCGGTGACCGGGGTGGTGACCATATCGGTGGCCATAAAGATCGCCCCCAGCAGCAACCCGCCCCCCAGGATGTGCTGGAGCGGGGTCAGGGCGAGGGCGTCCTCCGAGGCCGGGAGCAGCCAGGCCAGGATACCGACCGCGGCGATGAAGGAGACCGGGGTCTGCCAGCGGATGTACCCCCGCCAGAGCAGGAAAGCCCCGCCCAGCAACAGGGCCAGGGCCGAGGTCTCGCCGATACAGCCGCCGATATTCCCCCAGAACATATCGGCGGTGGAGACAAGTCCGTCGGCGCCCGGGACCAGGGATTCGACCGCCTCCTTGGCCGCCCCCAGGGGGGTGGCGTAGGTCAGGGCGTCGACCCCCCGGTAGAGAGAGGTCCGGGGAGGCGTCCAGGTGGTCATCGTCCCCAGCCAGGAATGCATCACGAAGACCCTCCCGACCAGGGCCGGGTTGAAGATGTTCTGTCCCAGTCCGCCGAAGGCGTGTTTCCCGACCGCGATCCCGAAGACCGCCCCGACCGCCGGGAGCCAGAGCGGGACCCCCGGCGGGAGGTTGAAGGCCAGGAGGAGACCGGCCACCGCCGCCGAGCCGTCGGAGACGGTGACCGGGCGGCCCCGGAGCCTCTGGATGGCCGCCTCGGTCAGGACCGCCGCGACCACCGCGGTGACCGAGATCTGGAGGGACCGCCAGCCGAAGAAGTAGAGGCCGGCCAGGAGCGCCGGGGCCAGCGAGATCACCACGGCCCACATCACCCGGGGGATGGTCTCCCCGGAGTGAAAATGGGGCGCGGGGGTAACCTGGAACAATCGTTCTGGTTGCTTTCTGGCGGCCACCTGGATATCCGTCCCGCTATTTCTCTCTTTTCTTCAACTCTTCCTTGCCCAGCTTGATCAGCTGGACCAGGTCCCGGCCGGAGGAGCAGACGTAGGCGCAGCAGCCGCATTCGATACAGTCGCGGCCGCCCTGTTCGGCGAACTCGTCCCAGCGCTCTTGTTCGACCAGGGTTCCCAGGTCGCTGGGAACCAGACCCATCGGGCAGGCCCGGAGGCAGTCGCCGCAGCGGAGGCAGGGGAGGTTCCGGGGCCGGTGGTCGGCCGGAAGGACCAGGAGGCCGGACGTCCCCTTGACCACCGGCTCGTCGAGCCCGGCCAGGGCGACGCCCATCATCGGCCCGCCGGAGACGATCTTCAGTTCGCCTTCCGGGAGTCCGCCGGCCGCCTCGACCAGGGAACGGTAAGGGGTCCCGATCCGGACCCGGAAGTTCCCGGGCTTCTTCAGGCCCGAGCCGGCCACGGTCACCACCCTCTCGATCAGGGGCTGACCCTCCCGGACGGCCGCGGCCAGCGCCGCCGCGGTGGCGACGTTCTGGACCAGGCACCCGACCTCGGCCGGCAGCCCCCCGGCGGGAACCTCCCTCCCGAGGAGGGCGGCGATCAGCTGTTTCTCCCCCCCCTGGGGATACTTGACCCGGAGAATCTCCACCCGGATATCGCTTTCCCGGTGGGCCAGGGCCTGGAGCTTGTAGAAAGCCTCCATCTTGTTGGCCTCAACGGCGATGATCCCCTCCCCCGCCCCGACCGCCGCCATCATCAGCTTCAGCCCGTCGATCACCCTCCGCCCCTCCTCGAGCATCAGCCGGTAATCCACGGTCAGGAAAGGTTCGCACTCGGCGCCGTTGATGATCGCGTACTCGATCTCGGCGTCTTCCGGGGGGGCAAGCTTGACCTGGGTGGGGAAACCGGCCCCGCCCAGGCCGACGATCCCGGCCTCGAGGGCTCGGGAGCGGATCTCATCCGGGGTGGGGTCGGTCAGCGGGGAGAGCAGCCGGCGGGAGGTTTTCCCGGGATCGGTTTCGATCTCGATCGCCTGGTCCGGGGGGCCGGCGGCGACCGGATAATCCCCGATCGCGGCGATCTTCCCGGAGACCGGAGCGTGGAGCGTGGAGGAGACCGTCCCGTCGGGCTCGGCGATCACCTCCCCCTCCTCCACCTCCTGCCCCTTCTCCACCACCGGCTGGGGGGGGGAACCGGCGTTCTGGGCCAGGGGAACGACCACCCGGTCCGGCGGGGGGAGATCCCGGATCTTCCTCCCTTCCGTCAGTTCCTTGTACTCGGACAGGCGGACCCCGCCCTTAAATGTCAAGAACCTCGGCATCGAGACTTCAGCGGTGCGGACCCGGTTCGGCGGCCAAATCGCGACTTATCCCCGGGGAGGTCATCCTACCAGAGAAAGCCGGCGCCCCGGACTTCGAGGAGCGCCGGATGCCCGGGACGGGCTTCGACCGTCTCCGCCCAGAGACGGACCTTCCGGTGCCGGTAGGCGGAGAGATCGACCGTCTCCCCGGTCAAAAAAGCGGCCGGGCGGGCGGCGTGGCGGGACTCGGCCAGTTCGTACCCGTATTCCCGGCCGCCCCGGGAGAAGGGTCGTTCCAGTTCCCGGATGAAACCAGTGTAGGAGCGGGGGCCCGGGTCCGGCGGGACGGCGGCCGGCGGGCGGGCGGGCGGCTCCGGTTCGGCGGCCGGAGGCCGGACCTCCGGGGCGGCGGGGCGGATCACTTCCGCCGGCGGAGCGGGTTCCTCCACTTTCGGGGGGTCATCGACCGGCGGGGTGACGGGTCGGCGGGCGATCCGCGCCGGCCGGTCGGCCGGGGAAGGGCGGGGGGCGTCCGTCTCGGAGACGGCGGAGAGATAACGGGAACTCATCCAGAGCCGGACGGTATCCGGAAGTTCGACCCTGGCCCACCCGTCCCGTTCCTCGATCACGGAAACTGCCGCCCCCTCCCCCAACCGCGTCAGGGATGAGTAGGCGACCGAGGGCCCGGCCCGGAGATTGACCCGACTCCCGGTCACTACCCCGTCTTCCAGGTAATCCCGGGAGATCCAGCCGGCGGTTCCCTCCGGGGGCACGATCCCCGACCACTCGCCGTCGGTCAGCACGACCAGGACCTCCGTCCCCCGCGGAAGCTGGCCGACAATGTCGGCGTGCCGGGAGGGGCCGGTCCTCAGGTTGACGTTGCTCCCGGTCACCCGG
The DNA here is from genome assembly GCA_003561965.1 of PVC group bacterium. GTDB lineage: Bacteria > Auribacterota > Erginobacteria > Erginobacterales > Erginobacteraceae > Erginobacter. The sequence goes on along the minus strand of PWXJ01000211.1, from coordinate 2,874 downwards.
ACCGGGATGCCGCCGGTCTCTCCGAAGGCGGCTCCGGAAAGGAAGAGCGAAGCGAAGAGAAAAATCAGTTTCATCTTCCGGCCCGGATCCTCCGGCTCATTCCTTGACCGTGGTCTTGGGCAGACCGAGGACCGACTTCTCCGGGGTCCACTTCCCCTTTTCCTCCAGGTGGCGGACCCGCTCGTAGCGCTTGAGGACGTTGCGCTTGGCCTTGATCTTGCCCTTGCCTCCAAAACTGGGATGCTGGGACATAGTAATTCCTCCTGTTAATTATCCAACTGAGAACAGCAATCTTGAGCGGTTTACTATATACCGGGACCGGCCGGAGGGAAAGAAAAGTTTTTATCGAGCTTTATCGAGCCCGGCGAGGATATCGCCGGCGGTCTCGGCCAGGGGGCCCCGGGGGTATTCCCGGACCAGTTGATCGAGCAGTTCCCCGGCCCGCCCGGGATTGCCGGCCCGGAGGTAGGCCAGCCCCCCGCAGTAGAGGGCCTCGGCCCGGTCGCCGAAGACCGGGAACCGCTCCAGGAGGGATTCGATCTCCCGGGCGGAGCGGAGATAATTTCCCCGCCGGCCCTCGATATAGGCCCGGGCGAAGAGGGCGTTGTCGAGGAGGCTGGAGAGGTTGTGGGGATCTTCCGCGATAATCCGGTCCAGCAGCCGGACCGCCCCGTCCCACTGCCCTCTCTCCAGGTAGATGGACGAGAGCTGCCAGGCCGTCTCCAGGTCCCCGGGCGACTCCCTGAGCCGGGAGCGGAGCCGGGGGGCGGACCGCTCCGGCTCGAGAAAGGCGAGCATCCGTTCCAGCAGGTCTTCCGGGGGGACGGTCCCCTCGATCCGTTCCCGGCGGACGCCGTCGGGGGAGGAGATGACGATCGAGGGAACCCGGGTCACCCGGTAGCGGGTGAAATCCTCCGGCGCGGCTGAATGATCGAGCCAGACCGGGATCATCCGCTGGGCGGCGTCGATGATCTTTTCCTCGGTGAAGATTTCCCGTTCGAATTGCCGGCAGAGGTCGCTCCCCCCGCCGCGGAAATAGAGGAAGAGCGGCCGGCCGGTCCGCCGGGCCCGGTCCCCGGCCGCTTCCCGGTCGGTCTGCCAGCCGATGATCGATTCCAGCCGCCGGATCGACTTTTCCGCCGCCTCCCGGACCGGGTACTCCCCGGAGGCGGGGTCGCGGTAGGGGTCGGCTTCGGCCAGACGGTTCAGGCGGGGCAGGTCCCGGCGGTCGCCGGCCCGGCCGAGGACGTAGGCCGCCGACCAGCGGACCTCCCAATTGGAATCCTCGACCAGGGGGGCGATCACGTTACGGTCGGCCCGACCGATCATCCCCAGCCCGAGGACCGAGCCCCTCCGCCGGTCGGCGGAGGAGGAAGAGAGCCCGGCCCGGAATATCTCCTCCACCTCCGGCCCCCCGATCCGGGCCAGGGAGTAGGCCGCGCTGTGCCGGACCAGGAGGGAACGGTCGCCGAGCAGCGGAGTCAGAAGTTCCACCGCTTCCTCCCCCTCCCCGGCCAGGTCGAGGGCGGCCCGCGAACGGATTTCCTGGTCGGAAGATTCCAGACCTTCCCGGGCCCGGATGACATCCGGGGCGGGCAGGGCCGGTCGGGCCGGAAGCAGGAACCCGGCCGGGATCAGGAGAAAAATATACAGCAAAAACTTCATAGTCAGCTTCCCGTTTGGTTTTGGATTACGATTCAGATCATCAGGCCGGAGATATCCTCCGCCCCGGCCTCGATGATGGCTTTTTCTTCCCCCGGCCGCCAGCGGGCGAGGGCCAGGCGGGGGACGCCTTTCTCCTTGCTGTAGCGGAGGCAGACCGCGGCGGCCAGCTCCCGGTCGCGGGCGGTGACCTCTACCGGTTTCCGGAGGAGGACCAGGCTGCCCGGCCGTTCGGCGGCCTGGAAGAGATAATCCCCTTCCCGGGCGAGTTTTTCCAGTATTTCGTTCTCCTCCCGGTTCCGCCCGGAGACCACGCGTCCGCCGGAGGGGAGCCGGAAGTGCCGGCCGAACCGCAGCAGGTTCAGCTCTTCCGGAACCCAGCCCTCGTGTTCCCGGAGTTCCTTCAGCTTCCGGCAGTAGCCGGCCTCGGTCAGGAGGCAGCCGCCCGCCGGCGACTGGTAGCCGGTCAGGCCGTATCGCTCCGCCAGTTCGAGCTGGACCTTCCGGGAGCGGCCGGAGATACCCATCAGCCGGGAACGGTCGACCCAGCCCTCCCGCTCGGGGACCGTCTCCGGCAGGAGCCGGGCCGAGAGCGGGCGGAGCAGCAGCCCCCGGCCCGCGCCTTTGGCCACCGCGTTGAGGGCGTCCCGGTTCTGGGACTTCGGCCGCTGGCCGAGAACCTCGCCGGTGACGATGAAGGATGCCCCCAGTTCCTCCAGCATCCCGGCGGCGGTGGAGACCATCAGCCGGTGGCAGTCGGTGCAGGGGTTGAGATGCTTCCCGTAGCCGTGAGCCGGGTTGGAGAGAACCTCGATCATCTCCCGGGTGATGTCGCGGGAGACAAACGGGGTTCCGAGGCTCTCGGCCGCCCGTCGGCCCCGGCGGCTGCCGTAAAAGGGGCTGGAGAAACCGACCCCGGTCACCTCGATCCCCTGGTCGAGGATCAAGCGGGCGGCCAGCATACTGTCCAGGCCGCCGGAGATCAAGGATAGAGCTTTCACTTGAAGATAAACCGGATCACGTCGCCTTCTTCCACCGGGTAGTCCCGGCCCTCGATTCTCAACTCCCCCCTCCCCCTGGCCCCGGCCAGGCCGCCGGCCCGGTCCAGGGCCTCGAAAGAGACCACTTCGGCCCGGATGAAACCCTCCTCCATATCGGAGTGGATGATCCCGGCGGCCGACCGGGCCGGGGTCCCGGCCGGGATCATCCAGG
>PWXJ01000307.1 GCA_003561965.1 PVC group bacterium | reverse complement strand
GGCGTAGGGGCAGAGGGCGAGGTCGGCCTTCTTGGCCGCCAGCTTCATCGCGAAGGCCAGGCAGGTGTTGGAGCCGCACTCCTTGCAGTTGGTGCCGGGGAGGAGTTTCTGGATTGCCAGTCCGGTCAAATTACGATCTCCCTGGCAAGCGAATTGTGCGCCGGACCCGGCGGCCGACTTCACCGGGACCGGGCGGGACGACATCACCATCTTCCGCCTCGCGTCAGGGCTCCGGAAAATCTATTTCTCTTCCCGTATCATATACTCTCAACTCCCGGGTGATAAGAGTACCTGCTCCCGACTCTCTGGCCGATCCCCTTATCGCGGGTAACTATTCAGGACCCGTTAACCGTACTGTAAACATTCGGTAAACCCGGTAACAGAGTCCCCCCCCCCGGCGGGCTTTCGCCCCGAGATGGCGAAGCCATTTTTCGGGGTGTCCCGCCGGAGGGAAAGTTCAGAAGATAGCCCGCGGCCGCCCCACTCCCACCGGCACGTGGGGTTGGGGGGGCGGTGTTGTTATCTGATGAACTGATTCACCTGCCGGGTAAACCGGCAGGGGTCTTAAAACATACTAAGGATGACTATATTGCTTTCTTCCGGTTATGGCGGACTCTCCGGCCTCTCGATTGAAGATGAAAAGCTACCGGAGGTATTCTATAATCAGGAAGATATCGGAATTTCAGCTGTGGGGGCAAGAGTCGTAACTCAATCATTATCAATTGAATATTGAGTTAGGGCCCGTAGCTCAGCTGGTTAGAGCACCGGCCCCGCAAAGTAAAATTTGAAGCAAATTTTACCGCGGGGTGAAGATATGTCCTCGCGATGGTAACTGTTGTCAATTGTCCTAACCGGGCCCGTAGCTCAGCTGGTTAGAGCACCGGACTCATAATCCGATGGTCGTAGGTTCGAGTCCTACCGGGCCCATCTTGATCTGACGCCGAGACCGATAATATTCAACCGGGTGTTGGGCGGAGCGGGAGCGCTATGAAAATTTTCTACTGGTTGATCATCATTATTAACCTTACCCTCCTGCTCCTCCTCTGGCTCTATATCTACAACCTCTACCTCCAGGAACAGATCCCGTTCTACGACTACCCCTCCCGGGTGGTCCAGTCCGACACGGCGATCCCGGTGATCATCCTGGCGGTGATCCTCAACACCGCGGCCATCGTGATGTTTGTCCGGGACTCCCGCCGCCGCAAGGGGGAGGAGGCGGAACACCGCCGGGCCCTGATCTCCCCGGATTATGTGTACCAGGTCGCCGAACAGGACGAGATCAAGGATCTGGAGGACCAGCTGGAACGGATCGTCGAACGGCTGGAAGAACTGAGAAAACACCACGGGCGGGGATGAGTTTTCCGGTCTTTACCGACGGCTCTCTCGACCGTTTCGGTCTGTTCCCTCTAGGTGGTTGCCGGTGAAGGTTGACAAGCTGATCCCGCTTCTTTGCTTCCTGGCATTGGTTGTTACCCCCTGCCTTCCGGCCGCCGACGGCGTTCTCCCGTTCTTTATCGACCCCCTGATCCACGAACGGCTGCCCTGGCTGGAGTCCGCCGAGGCCGGGAACCGGCTTTTCGAGGAGGGCGATATGGAGGGGGCGGTCCGGGAATGGGAAAAGGCGGTCGAACTGGGGTTCACCGACGGGTACGCCTTCTTCTATCTGGGCCGGCATTACGCCCTCCGCGAGGATTGGGAAAAAGCCATCCGTTACCTCCGGCAGGCCCGTCCCCGGCTGGATCACCTCGAGACCGAGGAAGCAATGATCCCCGCGACCGAGGAGATGCTGGGCCTGGCCTACCTGAACACCGGTCAGTATTTCGAATCCTACCTCCACTACCGGCGGGCGCTCCGGCTGGTCCCCGATTCCCCCTCCGTCCATCTCGGCCTGGCCCATCTCAATATCCACCGGGGGAGGCTGGCGGAAGCCGAGCGCTGGGCGGAACAGGCCCTGGAGCTTTCGCCGGAGTCCCCCCGGGCCAGCCTGATTATGGCCCTGGCCGCCGAGCGCCGCGGCGACTATCGGGAGGCGGTTGATCACTTCCGGGCTTATCTGGAAGGGGAGCCGGAAGATTGGAGGGTCCGCCTCTCCCGGGGACTGCTCCTCGCCGTCCGGCTCGGTCGGGACCGGGAGGCCGAGCGGGAACTGGATATCGTGGTCAGCCTCCAGCCCGGCCAGGCCGAGGCCCGGGCGGTCCTGGGGGAGATTTACCTCCGCCGGGGAGAGGAGGAGGAGGCCGCGGCGGCGGCGAGACGTTCCCTGGAAGCGGATGGGGAAAATTACCGGGCCCTCACCCTCCTCGGCCGGCTCCGGCTCCAGGAAGGCGATATGGCCGGGGCTGAGCCGCACTTCCGGGAGGCCTACCGGATTGAGCCGGAGGGAGCGATGGCCCTCTACGGGATGGGGGTGATCGGTTTTGACCGGGGCGACTACGAGGAGGCCGAGGACTATTTCCGGCGGGCCCTGGCCCGGGTGCCTTCATTTCCGGAAGCCGCCCTCAACCGGGGGTTGGCCCTGGAGGTCCTGGGCCGGCGGGAAGAGGCATTGCGGGTTCTGGCTGACCTGGTCGAGAGCCATCCGGAGTTCGCCTCCGGTCATCTCGGACTGGGCCGGATCCGCTACTATTCCGGCGACAGGGAGGCGGCCCTGCCCTTCTTCCGGAACGCGCTCGCCCTCGATCCCGCCGCCTGGGAGCCGTACTATTTCATCGGGAAGTGCCTCTGGGACCGGGGACGGCGGAAGGAAGCCCTGGAATATTACCTCACGGCCCGTCGCCGGGGCGGGGATGCCCCGGCGCTTCTGGCCGACATTGCCCGGGCCCGGGAAGAAGCCGGGGAGCTGGAACTGGCGGAAGCCGCCCTGGAAGAGGCTCTGGCCGCCGACTCCAATTACCTCCCCGCCCTCCTCCAGTTGAGCCGGCTCAAGGCCCGGCGGGAGAAAGGGGAGGACGCCCAACGGCTCTACCGGCAGGCGCTGATCATCCGGCCCGGGGAAGCCAGCTGGGATTTCGCCGGCGAGGAGCGGGCCTTTCTGACCGGGATGATCTCCGGGCTGGAAGACTACCTGGGGGGCGGGATCGATTACCTGAGCCTCTTCGCCCTGCTCCGGAACCTCTCCCGGGAGAGAAAACTCTTCCAGGACCTGACCCCGGTCCTCGAGGACCGGGCCGCGGCCCATCCCTCCCAGCCCCGGTACGCCCACCTGCTGGGTCTGGCCTACCTGGAAGAGGGGGACCTGGAGAAGGCGGAGCGGCAGTTCCGGAGGGCCCTGAACCTCGACGCCGATTTCGCCGCCGCCCATTTCAGCCTCGGCGACCTCTACGGCCGGACCGGCCGGCCTGAACAGGCCCGCCGCCACCTGGCCGCCGTCCTGCTGCTCTCCCCGGGTTCCTCGGTCTCGCCCGAGGTCCGCCGGATGCTGGGAGACCTCCCGGAGTAACTTTTCCTTGGTCAATAGCCCGCTTCCGGTTAAGGTAAAACCGAGCGGGATAAATGGGACTGTTCCGATCCCCTTGCCATCCGGAAATTCAACCCTAATCGTGAAAGGAGAAGATAGATGAGTTCTGATCTGATTATCGGCAACGGACTGGTGGCCACCCTCGGCGAGGAGAACCGTCTGATCGAATCCGGCTCGGTTCTGGTCCGGGACGGCCGGATCGAGGCGGTGGGGAAAGAGGAGGAGATCAAGGCCCTCTCCCCCCGGGCCGAGTACCTTGACGCCCGGGGCGGGCTGATTATGCCCGGCTTCATCAACGCCCACCACCACCTCTACAGCACCTTTGCCAAGGGCCTTTCGCCCCACGACCCGCCGCCCTACTCCTTTGTCGAGATCCTCGAGCGGATGTGGTGGCCGCTGGACCAGGCCCTGGGCGAGGAGGATATCTACTACAGCGGCCTGGTCCCCCTGATCGACTGCGTCAAGAAAGGCGCCACCACCATCATCGACCACCACGAGAGCCAGAATTACCAGCTGGGCAGCCTCGATCAGCTGGCCCGGGCGGCCCGGGAGATCGGGGTCCGCTCCTCCTTCTGCCTGGGCGTCTCCGACCGCTACGGCAAGGGGGAAGAGGGGATCGAGGAGAATATTCGCTTCATCAAGGGAGTCCAGGCCTCCCCGGCCGGAGAACGGGAGATGGTGACCGGGATGTTCGGTCTCCACGCCGCCTTCACCGTCAACGACGAGACCCTGAAGCGGGCGGTGGACGCCGCCGGGGAACTGGGGGTCGGCTTCCATTTCCACGCCGCCGAAGCCGCCTCCGACCAGGAGGCCAACCTGGAGAAGTACGGCCTGCGGGTCCTGGAGCGCCTGGAGAAGCTGGGGGCGCTGGGGCCGAAGAGCCTGGCCATCCACTGCGTCCACATCAACGAGCGGGAGATGGATATCCTCAAGGCGACCGGTACCGCCGCCGTCCACAACCCGGAATCGAATATGAACAACGCGGTCGGGGTGGCCCCGATCCTGAAGATGATGGAGCGCGGCGTCGAGGTCGGCCTGGGCACCGACGCGATGACCTCGAATATGCTCAAGGAGGTCCAGCTGGCCAACATCCTCCAGCACCTGGCTGAGGAAGACCCCCGGGTGGCCTTTTGCGAGTCCTGCCAGATCCTGCTCGAGAACAACCCCCGGATCGCCTCCCGGCTCTTCGGGGTGGAGGTCGGGGTCTTAAAGCCGGGCGCCGCCGGCGACGTGATCGTGGTCGATTATCGCCCCCCGACCCCGATCAACGAGGACAACTTCCTCGGGCACTTCCTCTTCGGGGTCTGCGAGTCCCCGGTCGATACCACCGTGATCAACGGGAAGGTTTTGCTGAGCAAGAAGGAACTGGTCGGGATCGACGAGCCGCGGATCGCCGCCCGCTCCCGGGAGCTGGCCGCGGAGTTCCTGAAAAGATTTTAAACCGGAGGTTGATAATGATCCCGCAGGAAATCATCCGGACGCTGGCCGTCTCCACCCCGAGCAAGATCGTTCTATTGGTCCTCGACGGGCTGGGCGATATCTCCGCGGGGGAGGGGACCCCCCTGGAGATCGCCGCCACCCCCAACCTCGACCGGCTGGCCGCCGGGGGGATCCTCGGTCAGACCGACCCGATCTCCCCCGGGATCACCCCCGGCTCCGGCCCCGCCCACGTCTCGCTCTTCGGCTACGACCCGATCCGTTACCAGATCGGCCGCGGGGTCCTCGAGGCGACCGGGATCAATATGCCCCTCACCCCCTCCGACGTCTGTACCCGGGGCAACTTCGCCACGATGGACGGAGACCGCCGGATCACCGACCGCCGGGCGGGCCGGATCCCGACCGAAGAGAACCGGCGGCTGATCGAGCTGTTGAGCAAGGAGATCAAGGAGATCGACGGGGTGGAGGTGATCCTGGAGACGGTCAAGGAACACCGTTTCGTCGCCGTCTTCCGGGGCGAGGGGCTCGACGGCCGCCTGGCCGAGACCGACCCCCAGGCCCTGGAAGTGAAGAGTCTCGACCCCGAACCCCTCGACCCGGCGGCTGAGTTCACCTCCTCGGTGGTGAAGAAGTTCATCGAACAGGCCAACCGGGTCCTGGCCGACCAGCGGCCGGCCAATACCTTCCTCCTCCGGGGTTTCTCCAAGCTCCCCGATATCCCCTCCCTGGAGGATCTCTACCGGCTGAAACCCGCCGCCATCGCCGCCTACCCGATGTACCGGGGACTGGCCGCGCTGGTCGGGATGGAGACCCTGCAGACCGGCGACGCGATCGCCGACGAGTTCGCCACCCTGGAGGAGAACTGGACCCTCTTCGACTACTTCTTCGTCCATATCAAGAAGACCGACAGCCACGGCGAGGACGGGAACTTCGCCGGGAAGATCGAGATCATCGAGGAGGTCGACCGGCTCCTCCCCCGGCTGCTGACCCTGGAGCCCGCAGTGATCGCCGTCACCGGCGACCACTCCACCCCGGCCGTCCTCAAGGGCCACAGCTGGCATCCCAACCCGCTGTTGATCTCCGCCGCCAACGTCCGGAGCGACGCCTCGACCCGTTTTTCGGAAGTCGAGTGCCAGCGGGGGGGGTTGGGACGGCTCCCGGCGCTCGAGGTGATGCCCCTGCTGCTGGCCCACGCCCTGAAGCTGGAAAAATTCGGCGCCTGAAAAAATATCCTCGCAAAGACGCAAAGAACGCAAAGAGGGATTTTTAAAGTTTGTATTCGAAGAAGGATTGCGTTCCGGAGCGGTTGTGAATATCGACCCGGCTTTGTGTTTCCGGCCCCGGCCTCGCCCCCAAATCAACTGGGTTCACCGCCTAGGGAGGGGGGATTGTTAAGTTATAATTCGGAAGGAATTAAGATTCGGCGTCAATATGGATATGGAAGCGGCCCGATATTGCCGCATTGAAACTCTAAATCTTCCTTTGCGTTCTTTGCGTCTTTGCGGTGAATAAATAGGTGGTTGGTTATGCCCGAGGCCCTGCTTTATGACCGGCTGGAGGAGAGGGCGGTCTCCTGCCGGCTCTGCGCCCACCGCTGCCGGATACCGGAAGGGAGACGGGGACTCTGTGGGGTCCGGGAGAACCGGTCCGGGACCCTCCACACCCTGGTTTACGGCAAGGCGATCGCCCTCAACCTCGACCCGATCGAGAAGAAGCCCTTCTTCCACTTTCTCCCCGGCACCCGGGCCCTCTCGGTGGCCACCGCCGGCTGTAATTTCACCTGCCGCCACTGCCAGAACGCCGACATCTCCCAGTCTCCCCGGGAGAACGGAGCGATCCCCGGCCGGGAGGTTTCCCCGGCGGAACTGGTGTTGGCGGCTCGCCGGGAGGGCTGCCGGACGATCGCCTATACCTACACCGAGCCGACGATCTTCTTCGAGTACGCCCTCGATACCGCCCGCCTTGCCGCCGGGGAGGGGATCCGGAACGTCTTCGTCACCAACGGCTACCTGACCCCGGAGGCCCTGGAGACGGTCGCCCCGGTCCTCGACGGGGCCAACGTCGACCTCAAGTCCTTCCGGGATGAGTTCTACCGCGAGATCTGTGGCGCCCGCCTCCAGCCGGTCCTGGAGACGATCGGGAAGATGGTCGAGCTGGGGATCTGGATCGAGGTCACCACCCTGGTCATCCCCGGCCATAACGACTCGGAAAAGGAACTGGGGGAGATCGCCGGTTTCCTGGCCGGGATCGACCCCGCCATCCCCTGGCACGTCAGCGGATTTTATCCCACCTACCGCCTCACCGACGCCCCGCCCACCCCGGCCGCCGCCCTGAGAAAGGCCCGCCAGATCGGAGCCGCCGCCGGGCTCCGCTACGTCTACACCGGCAACCTCCCCGGCGACGACGGCGAAAACACCTACTGCCACCACTGCAAGAAGAAGATCGTCGGGCGGTCCGGATATCGCCTGGGAGAAGTCAATATCCGCGACGGCAAGTGCGCCCACTGCTCCACCCCCGCCGCCGGCGTCTGGTAGAAGGCTTCCCGGCGATCTCTACCTTGCCAAAAAG
>PWXJ01000248.1 GCA_003561965.1 PVC group bacterium | reverse complement strand
TCAGCTTCCGGACCCCCTCCGGGGCGGCGACCAGGCAGAGGAAATGGATCGATTGCCCCCCGGCCTCCTTGACGCAGTCGATCGCCGCCGAGGCCGACCCGCCGGTGGCCAGCATCGGGTCGATGACGAAGACCTCCGAGTCGGCCAGATCGGGGGGAAATTTCTGATAGTAACGGACCGGCTGGAAGGTCTCGTGATCTCGGTAGAGCCCGATATGGCCGACCCGGGCCCGGGGGATCAGGTTCAGGATCCCCTCGCACATCCCCAGCCCGGCCCGGAGGATCGGGACCAGGGTCACCGGACGGGCCAGGACGTCCCCGGTCGTCTCCTCCAGGGGCGTGGTCACCGGCCGCTCCTCCAGGGGGAGGTTCCGGGTCGCCTCGTAGACCATCAGGGCGGCGATCTCGTTGACCAGCATCCGGAAGTTGAGGCTGCCGGTCTCCCGGGCCCGGAGGTAGTAAAGTTTCTGCCGGACCAGGGGATGTTCGATCAGGCGCAATTTTCCCGAAGGCGGATTCATATCGATTTTTCCTGCTGGATGAAAGGAAAAATAATACCTCAGGACGGGCGTTCCGGCAAAATAAAACAATGCCCCCGGGACAGGTACTGTATTATAATTGTTCCGGAATCATCCAACCCCTATGAAAAACCTTCCGCCCGACAATTTATCCGGCCTTCTCTTCCAGAGCACGCCCAGCGCCATCTTTACCGTCGATACCGATAAGCGGATTACCAGCTTCAACCGGAAGGCGGAAGAGATCACCGGCTACCCGGCCGGAGAGATGCTGGGAAAATCCTGCCTCGATTTCGCCTTCGACCCCTGCCGGGAAGAGTGCGGCCTCTACGACCCCGAGGTCCCCAAGCCGGTGATCGGGCGGGAATGCCGGATCCGGAGAAAGGACGGGGAAATCCGGTTCATCTCCAAGAACGTCGATTACCTCCGCGGGCCCGACGGGGAGGTGATCGGGGGGATCGAGAGTTTCGAGGACATCACCGACCGGAGGCGGGCCGAGGAGGAACTGAAACGGGTCAACCGCGATCTCCGCCAGATCTTTCAGATCGCCCTCCCCATCTGCGTGATCGGAGACGACTACCGGATCATCCGGGCCAACCGGGCCTTCGGGGATTTCTTCCGCCGGGACCCGGAAGAAGTTGTCGGCCGGCTCTGCCGGGAAGTAATGCCCTCGCCGCTCTGCGAAACCGACGCCTGCTCTCTCCGGCAGATTTTAAGCGGCGAGGAGCAGGTGAGGAAGGAAGCCGAGATCATACTGCCCGGGGAGGATAAGTTGACCTGCATCGTCGCCGCCACCCCCTACCGGGACGGGGAGGGACGGGTGGCCGGGGTGGTGGAGGGATTTGTCGACATCAGCGGCCGGAAGGAGATGGAGAACCGGCTGCTCCGGCCCTCCCGGTTCTCGGAGATGCTCAGCCGGGTCTCCTCCAGCCTGATCAACGCCGATCAAGACAATCTCGACGAGAAAATCAACCATCTGCTCCAGGAGTGCGGAACCTTCTTCGGGGTCGATCGCAGCTACCTCTTCCTGTTCTCCCCCGACCTGAAGACGATTTCCAACACCCACGAGTGGTGTGCCCGGGGGATCGAATCCTTCCAGCAATCGACCCAGGATTTTCCCACGGCGGAGATGCCCTGGTGGTTCGAACGGGTGAGAAACCACGCCCATATCCTGATCGGGGATATAGAAAAGCTCCCCCCGGCGGCGGCCAGGGAAAAAGCCGAGTTCAAGAGGCAGGGGATCAAATCCCTGCTCTGCGTGATGACCTACGACCAGCGCAACCGGCTGACCGGGTTTCTCGGCTTCGACGCGGTGAAACAACCGGGGAAGTGGAGCGATGAAGAAGTCTCCCTCCTAAAGCTGCTGGCCCAGTCCGTCTCCGACGCCCGGCAGAAGATCGAGATGGAGGCCGGCCTCCGCCGGGCCAAGGAGGAAGCCGAAGCCGCCAACCGGGCCAAGTCAAATTTCCTGGCCAATATGAGCCACGAGATCCGCACCCCGCTCAACGGGGTGGTCGGGATGACCGGGCTGCTGTTGGAGACCGACCTGACCGACGAGCAGCTCGACTTCGCCGAAACGATCAACTCCAGTGCCGATTCCCTCCTCCAGATCATCAACGACATCCTCGATTTCTCCAAGATCGAGGCCGGAAAAATTGAGCTGGAGACGATCGACTTCGATCTCACCCGGATGGTCGAAGAGGCGGCGGGCCTGCTGGCGGTCACCGCCCGCCGGAAAGGCCTGGAACTGACCTGCCGGGTGGCGGCAGAGACCCCGGCTTCCGTCCGGGGCGACCCGGTCCGGCTCCGGCAGGTCCTGATCAACCTCCTCAACAACGCCGTCAAGTTCACCCACCGGGGCGGGATCTCCCTCCGGGTCGAACCGGATCCCGGCGGAACGCCGGACACGGTCCGTTTCACCGTCGCCGACACCGGGATCGGCATCCCTCCCGACCGGCGGAAGCGGCTCTTCTCCCCCTTCTACCAGGTCGACGCCTCCACCACCCGGAAATACGGGGGGAGCGGCCTCGGGCTGGCCATCTCCCGGCAGCTGGTCCAGTTGATGGGCGGAAGGTTAGAGCTCTCCAGCGAGGAAGGAAAAGGCTCGACCTTCAGCTTCAGCGTGAACCTCCAGCCAGGCTCCCCCCCGGGACAGAGACGGCTGGAAAAGGGTTCGGAAACTCCGGCCTCAACCGGGGAGCAGGATCAACAAACCGGGAGGAAACCCCGCGTTCTCCTGGTGGAAGACAACCCGGTCAACCGCAAGGTGGCCCTGATGATGCTGAAGAAACTCGGCTACCCGGCCGATTCGGTGGACAACGGGAAGGCAGCCCTGGAGATACTCCGGGCCACCCAATACGACCTGGTCCTGATGGACTGCCAGATGCCGGAGATGGATGGTTTTCAAGCCGTCGGAAAGATCCGGGAAGAAGAGAAAAACCAGCCCGGCCGACGGCGGACCCCGGTTATCGCGATGACCGCCCACGCCCTGAAGGGGGACCGGGAGCGCTGCCTGGCCGCCGGGATGGACGATTACATCCCCAAGCCGGTCAAGATCGAGGAACTGGCCGACGCCCTGGAACGCTGGCAGGGGAAGGCCCCGGACGGGCGAGGTTGAAGGCGGAGGCCTCGGGATTTCCTCCGGTCAGGGCCGCCTCAAACTGACCTTGATCCGGGCCAGGATCACGTAGCGGCCGGCCTCGATCTCCTCCCGGAGCGTCCCCAGGAAATACGCCCGGCCGACCAGGCGGGGCGGCGCCGACTCCCCCGGGTACTGCTCGGCCACCGCCGCCAGGATCGCCTCCTCCAGGGCGTCTTTCCGGGCCCGATCCCGGGCCGGAATCAGACGCCCCGCCGTCACGCCCCCGCCACGCCCTCGCTGGATCCTTTCCCGGAGGCGGTCGATCCGTTCTTCCACCTCCGATTCTATCTCGACTTCCATCGTCGCCTTGAACAACCCGGTCGGGAGTTCCCGGATGCCGGTCACCCGGGTCCGTTCCGCCTCCAGGACCGGGGTGAGCGTTTCCTCGGAGAAGGCCAGGTACTTGCCGTACATAATCGTGAAGCCGCGCCCGCGGAACCGCTCGTCGATCTCCCGCCGCGCCGAGACCGGGGCCGCCCGGGGGCTGGCCGCCACCCCCTCGACCACCACCGTCCGGAAGGCGGCCGGCTCTTCCTCCGCCGGCACCATCGGTTCCGGGGTCGGCCCCGCGGCCAGCAAGAGAGCGATCAGACCGGCTGTCAATGGTGTCGCGATCATAATCCCGTATCATAGCACAGGTTCAATCCCGACGCCAACCGGGGAAGAGCCGTGCCGGACTGCCGTCAGGTCAGCCCCCGGATGAAGCCGAATAACGCCGCCAGGTTGATCGCGGCCAGCGCCCCCAGCAGAACCCGGGCCGCCCCGGTCCGCGCCCGGGCCGGAAACAGCCGGCAGAAACCGGCGGAGAAAAGCACCGCGATCGCCCCCAGGGCGGGGAAGAGAAACCGCCCCTGGGACTGGGGCACCAGGAGGTTGTTCTTGATCACCCCCAGGAGCAGAAAGGCCGCCGCCGACGCCAACAGGCCGCCGCCCCGGCGGTCCACCTCTCCCCGTCTCCCGAAGGGATTGGCGATCCAGCCGATGACCGCGGCCAACGCGAGCAGCCCCCAGCCCAGGTAAAACCATCCCGTCACCGGGGCCGACATCCACCCGAACAGAGCGAAGAAGGACCGGTAGATCGTCCAGGCCATATGCCGGAGCTGGGGCCGGGTCAGCATTTCCGGGGTGACCCGGAACAGGCGGAAGAAGAGGACCCGGATCTTCCAGAAAAACTCACCGGGGAAGAGGAGAGCTGATCCCGCTGATATCAGCAGCAACGGCGCGGCGGTCAGGGCCAGGGCGCCCCAAAGGCCGATCCCCCTGGCCGGATCCCGGACCTTGATGACGATAAAGACCGCCGCCGTCGGCAGGAGGAAGGCCAGGTTGAACTTGGTCAGCATACCCAGGGCCAACAGCACCCCGAGGCCAAGATAATACCGGGCGCCGGCCGGACGGTCCTTCCCGACCCGCCCGACCAGGTAAAGGAGCGTCCCCGCCCCCAGGAGCGCCGCCGCCGGGTCGTTCCCCACCGTCCCCGAGATGAAGGTGAACTGAGGGAGGGTCGCCGCGAAGCCCCCCGCCGCCAGGGCGGCCGCCGGCTCTCCGGGCCAGATTGTTCTCCCGATCCGGTAGATCAGGAAGACGGTCACCCCCCCGAGCAGGACGGAGAAGAGGCGGAGGAAGTGGATCGAGGCGGCCGCCGCCAGCCGGCGGCGGAGCGGACTGGGGGGGTGCCGGAAGAGACTCCTCCCCTCCCCGAAGTCGGGTCGGACCGGCGGGAAGAGAACTTCGGGCGGTGGAGGTTCAACCACCCGGTTGATCCCATTCAGGGCACCCGCCGCCGCCAGGTAGTAAAGCGGCGGCTGGCCGTCCTGGTAGGAGGAATAAAGATAGAGTTCGCTCCAGACGGTCCGGAACGGCCCCGGGTAAACGGGAGGCGAAAAACCGGGCTCCGCCAGCTTCCGGACCCGGAGGTAGTGCGACGGCTCGTCCGGCGCTTCCCAGATCGGGACGGCCAGACTGTAGAGCGAAGAGAGAAATACAAAAAGCAGGACGACGGGCAGAGGCTGGAGAACCTCCGGCGGAAGAAGACGCTTCGGCGGAGGCATATCAACAGCCCCTTTTCTCCTGGAAAGCGATATACCTATTCCCTCCCGGGAATGCTCCGAAATTCTTTCTGCTTAGCTTGCTTACGGAGAGGGAGGGATTCTCCGTCGCCGCTTGGCGGCGCCGGATGCGGCACCCCGATTCTATCGGGGTGACGCAGAACCCTCGGGTTCTCATCCCCGGAAATCTTTTCTGCTTTGCTTATTAACGGAGAGGGAGGGATTCGAACCCTCGGTACCGGCGTTCACCAGTACAACGGATTAGCAATCCGCCGCATTCAACCAGCTCTGCCACCTCTCCAGAAATCAACTGCCAATATACCGTTTTCCCCTCCGAAGGCAAGCCGATTGTCCGGGTGAACTCGGGGGGAGAATGGAGTTTCCGTGAAGGATAAGGTTGGAAAACTGCGCGCCGGCCGGGCTCGGCTCGCCCGGCCGGTTGGGCTGTCAGGGGGTCGCGGTCAGCTCTTCTTTCAAGTAGCTGAAAGCCTCGTCAACGGTATCGCAATACCGGAAGAGGTCGAGATCGGTCCGGCTGATCACTCCGTACTTCACCAGGTTCTCCATATTGACGATCTGGTTCCAGTATTCCTTGCCGTAGATGACGATCGGCAGCTTTTTCTTCACCTTCTCGGTCTGGACCAGGGTCAGGACCTCGAAGAGCTCGTCGAGGGTGCCGAACCCTCCGGGCAGGATCACCAGCGCCCGGGCGAGATGGACCAGCCACAGCTTCCGCATAAAGAAGTAATGGAACTCAAAGTTCAGTTCGGGGGTGATAAAGTCGTTGGGGACCTGTTCGAAGGGGAGGCTGATATTTAAACCTATCGACCTGCCGCCGGCCTCGATCGCCCCCCGGTTGGCCGCCTCCATCATCCCCGGCCCGCCGCCGGTGCAGACGACCGGGCGGTCCCGCGGATCCAGGGTTTTGGACCATTCCGTCAACCGCCGGGCCAGTTCAACCCCGTCTTCGTAATACCGGGAAAGGAAGACCTGGTTCCGGGCGAACTCCAGTTCTTCCTCCAGGGCGGGATCGGGGATTCCGGAAGTTTGGTCAATCCTCTTTTCAACCGACGCCAGGGTTTCCTTGACGTCCTCCAGCTTCTTCGACCGGGCGGAACCGAAGACGACGATGGTGCCGCCGACCTTCTCGGCCTCAAAGCGGCGCTTCGGTTCGAGATACTCGGCCAGGATCCGGACCGTCCGGGCGTCGGGACTGTTGAGGAATTCCAGGTTCTTATAGGCCTTCTCGGGATGGGGACTGGCGTCGCTCATATTCCCTCCTGTTGCTGGGTGGATTAATTTGCGGAGCAGAATAATATAACGGAGGGGGTGGGATTTTCCGTCGCCGCTCCGCGGCGCCGGATGCGGCACCCCGATTCCATCGGGGTGACGCAGAACCCACTTTTTGATATCTCCGGCAATCTTTTGACTTTAAAATTTGTCTACGGAGGGGGTGGGATTTTCCGTCGCCGCGCAGCGGCGCCGGATGCGGCACCCCGATTCCATCGGGGTGACGCAGAACCCACTTCTTGATATCTCCGGTAATCTTTCGACTTTAAAATTTGTCTACGGAGGGGGTGGGATTTGAACCCACGGTACCCTTGCGGGTACACTGGTTTTCAAGACCAGCGCTTTCAACCACTCAGCCACCCCTCCAGAAACCTCAAAAGCTCAGCCGATCCTCTCCAAACCCCGCAGGTAGGGCCGGAGGACCTCGGGGACGGTGACGGTGCCGTCGGCCTGCTGGTAGTTTTCCAGGAGGGCGGCGACTATCCTCGGCAGGGCCAGGCCGGAGCCGTTGAGGGTGTGGACGAAGTTGAGCTTTTTCTCTCCGTCCCGGTAGCGGATATCGGCCCGGCGGGCCTGGAAATCCCCGAAGTTGGAGACCGAGGAGACCTCCAGCCATTCCTTCTGGCCCGGGGCCCAGACCTCGATGTCGTAGCAGCGGGCCGAGGCGAAGCTCAGCTCCCCGGTCGGCAGGAGGATGATCCGGTAGGGAAGACCCAGCCGCTTCACCACCTCCTCGGCGTCGGCCAGCAGCTCCTCGTGGGCGGCGGCGGAATTCTCCGGCTTGACCAGCCGGACCAGCTCGACCTTGTCGAACTGGTGGATCCGGAGCAGCCCCCGGGTCTCCTTGCCGTAGGAACCCGCCTCCCGCCGGAAGCAGGGGGTATAGCCGGCGTAATGGATCGGGAGGCCGGACTCCTCGAGGATCTCGCCCCGGTGGAGGTTGGTGATCGGGACCTCCCCGGTCGGGATCAGGAAAT
>PWXJ01000166.1 GCA_003561965.1 PVC group bacterium | reverse complement strand
GTAGTGACGATCCGGACGGGGAGAAAGTTCGTCATCCCCGGTCTCCTTCTGGCCTTGGCGGCTACCGCCCCGGCGCTATATCTCTGGCAACAATCGCCGAAGCTGGCCAGCGGTTTGCGGGGAATGGATATCGGGGAGCGTCCCCGGGAGATAAAAGACTACCTGCGCTTGCAGATGGGTGCTACGTCAGCCTCCCCTGTATACTTCCGGCAGTACTGGAGCCCAAGCTGGGAAAAAATCGGAGGTGAGATACCCCCGATCGACATCAGCGACCGCTGCGGGTTTTTTGTCGGCCGGGCGGGGCTGGTCCTGGCGGCGGCGGGATTGATCCTGGGCCTGCCCAAGTCCGCGGCAGTGGGCCTGCTGGTCATAATCTTTTCCCTGCTCAGTCTCGGCATTAACTCCCCCATCCCCTTACCCGAATACTTCTTCCGGCTGCGGGTACCGTTCTTCGACGTATTCCGGCAGTGGGTCCACTTCTTTCCGATGATCAACTATTCCCTCTCCCTGCTGGCCGCGATCGGGACGGCCCGGCTCCTGAAGATAGGAGGGAACACTTTCCGCCGTGCCGTCCTGGCCTTCCTGGCCGGGGCGGTCTTTCTGCAGGTCTTCGATACCGCCGCCTACGGACGAAAATATCTCGCCCTCTTTCCCACCCGGGCGCGGGCGGAGGACCTGCGGGAGAAGTTCTTTAGCCGGGAAGATCATTCCGTCAGCGCCGTCTTCCAATACCGCGACCGGTATCATCTCCAGCGATCTTGCGGGGAGAGGGCCATCCCCGATAACGCCTTTATCACGGCCGGCGTCTCTAACCTCCCGCCGGGGGAGGAGGCCGTCCCCGAACGAGTCTGTTCCGAATTGGACCGGCACCCGGAGGTCTCGGCCGTTATCGAGATCCCCGGGGATACCTTTCCGACCGGAATCACCGTTCTGGCCGATGAGGATATACTCGTTGATTTCGCGGCCGATTTCACCGGAGCGGCGGGAATATTACGCTCCGAAAACCCGGGACTGATGGTGATACCCCTGAACCGGGGTCTCCAAGCCCGGGCTTTCCTCGACCGGGAGGAGGTTCCGGTCTGGACCGTGAACTCCGCCCTCTCCGGAGTCCAGGTCCGAGGAGGAGAGAGCCGACTGGAGTTAACAATAATCCACGACTGGTATCTGGCCTTTTTCCTCTTTCAGTGGCTTCTCTTCCTCGGGCTGGCGGTGTGTTTTCTCCGCCAGGAAGATAAAAGTGATGACTACTGCGCGCTAACCAGTACTGTACGGGGCGTACCACGAGAAATCCCGAGAGATTGAACCAAAATGTCTCCCTGGCCCCTAATCGAAGGAACGGCAAGTTTCCTGATCGCCCTGGCATTGCATATCCTGATCTGGCGCCGGGCAAAACCGCCCCGGGAGATGACCTGGCTGGTGGTTATCTTCATTCTCCTGCCGGCAGCGGTCGGCTCCGCGTTCGTCCTCTTCGGAAAGCTCGAACTCGGGCGCTCGGCCCTGGCCTTCATCTGGCACGCGGCCCTCTCCTCCGCCTATATTATGACCTACCCCCCGATCCAGGCCGGCTGTCCATCCCTGAAGATCGTCCTTGCTATCAGCCGCGCCGGGGCGGCGGGGTTGTCCCGGGAGGAGATCGTCTCCCTCTTCTCCGAGAAATCTATGTTCTCCGATCGCTTCAACGACCTGGTGGAAGAGGGCCTGATCTCCTGGCAATACGATACCTGGGGGATCAGCGGGGTGGGCAGGGTCATCGCCCGCTTTTTCATCTTCTACCGCAAAATCCTGAAACTTCCCCTGGGAGAGGGATAATGCCGGAAAACGGTGATATTATTTCTGCGGGCCTCTTCCCGCTCCTGATCGCCGCCGCGGTCATCCCCTTTTTCGTCCACCTGGTCATCTCCTCCCTGCTCGGGCTGTACCGGGAGAAAGATTTCCGCCAGAAAGGGGCGGTGGCGGCCGTCCTGATCGGGCTTGCCCCTCTGGCCCTGGTATTTGTCGTCCTGGGAAGCGGCGGGCAGGAGGGAAGCAACCGGTTCTGGGCGGGGATCTATTTGCTGGGGGTTTACCTGCTTTTCGGTTATGTCTATTTCCATATCTTCAATATGAGCGAGACCGCCCGCCGGATCCGAATCCTCTCCCGCGGCCATCGGGATGGGAAGGTGATCAAGGATGAACTGAACCGGGATTACACCCGCCGGGAGATGGTGGAGACCCGAATCGCCCGCCTGCTGGCGTTGGGGGAAATCAGGCGGCGGGATTCCCGCTATGTCGGCGGGAGAATGTTCTTGCTCTGGCCCGCCCGGGCGGTCTTCGGTTTTCGCCGCCTGCTCTTTCCTGAGCGGCCCATCCCCGACGGCCAAGTCCCCGGTCAACGCCCGGACGGTTGATAATTTGCCCCGGCCGACCGGCTTCGACCCCGGAGAAGTCTTTCCCGGATTCCCACCGCCTGGCAGGCGGCTGTTCAGTGATCGCCGCGAAGCGAGCGTCTCCTGGCGTTTTCCCGGGCGGAAAGTTCGACCTCCTGGATGTAACTCCAGGGGGAACGCGGCGGGAATCTCTTCCGGATCTCCTCGATGGCCTCCGGGTCGTTCCTCCGTTCGTACGCCTCCAGGGCGACGCTCCACTCGAGATGGCCGTAGTCCGAAAACCCTCCGTCGCTCTTACGGATTTCCCGGCTGATGGGGAAGTAGTTATGAGTCAGTACCCCGACCAGAAAGAGCAGGATGGCGGTATTGATCAGCCGGGCGGCCCTTCCCTTTCCCCGGGAGAGAAAGAGGGAGATGGGGATGGGCAGGAATATCGCCAACTGCGAACCGTAGTAATACGGGTTGAGGATGGCGAAGCCGTCCTCGTGGTACACGCTGGCAAAACCGAAAGCCTGGTAGCCAATGAACAGGAAAAGCGCCGCCAGTGACCGAACCGCCAGGCGCCGACGAAAAGGTTCCATCCGGCTATAGGCAAGCAGGAAATAGGGGACGATGAAGAAATAGGCGAGCAGCGTCCAGGGTTTCCCGATCAGGACCAGCTGCCGGGAAAGCAGGTTCCGGATCGAACGGACAAGATAGGGCAGATTGAACCACTCCCAGAATCTGCTCAACGGGGCGCTGTCCTCGCAAGGAGCCAGGTTCAGGGCCAGGATGCTGATCCGGGGATTACCGGGTGTGGTCCGTCTGATCAGTTCCGGTGCGACGTATAACACGCTCACGGTTATCAGGAGCAGAACACTGGCGTATATCGCGGCCGATAATCCCCTCGTTTCCCTGACCTGGAACAGGCCGGGGACCAGGAGGGGTACCAGGAGCAGAAAGATCCAGGCGATCTCGTCGGTGAAAAAACCGATGTAGAGGAAGAGGAGGAGCAGAAGGTAACTCCCCAGAACCGGCCGGGTCAACCGACCGGAAGAGGCGAGCCGTACCCGGGTCTTCTCGGCCAGGTAGAGACTTACGACTCCGATGAAGGTCGCCAGGGCCTTGCCGGGGTTGCAGATCAGGTTGATATGGGATAGGAATCCGGTGGAGAGGATAAACAGGATCGTTCCGATTTTGGCCGCCGTCTGGTCATTGGACCAGAGGCGGAGAAACTTGAAAAAAAACACCGGTGCCAGCAGGGTGGTTACCCAGGCCAGGGATACGCTGGGATGGGGCGGCAGGTAGCGGAAGAGCCAGACCCGGGCCTTGGCGTCCAGGAGGAGAACGAGGTTCTGAAAGTACCTGACCCGGCCGGGGTTCTGCAGGAAGCCCGTATCGTCCGCGTTGAATATCCTGGCGATATCCTCCGGGACCAGCCCGGGCCCGTTCCTGACTATCCGGGGATAGTACCCTTCCGGATAATCCCACGACTGCCAGTTCATCCGGTAATCCAGGGCCAAAAACACGGCGAACAGGACGGACGCGATCAGTAGCCCGTAAAGGACCGCCGGGTTCGGCGCCCCCTTGCCCGTTTCGCCCGCTTGATATTCCGACCCGGGATCCATACTCACCTGGTTGCCGCCCGAGCCTCTTCCAGCAGTTGATCGAGGCGTTTCAGTGAATCTTCGTGAACCCGTCGCGACAGTTCCCGGTCAAGCGAGGAGACCGATCTACCCCGGAAGACGGCGGCCCGGCTTCCGGAGACGACCCGCTGGAACATCAACCTGGTCTGATGAAATTGCCGGGCTCTCTCCCCTTCCAGGTCCGCGGCCTCGGCCGCCAGTTCCGTCATCCGTTGCTCCAACTCGGCAATCTGGGAAAATCTCCTCTCCGCCGCTTCTTCGGTTTCCCGGGGAATACCGGGAAGCGGGGAGATCAGGTAAATTGCCGCCGCGGTGACCGCGCAGTACCGGACCAGCTTGATGACCTTCCCGATTGTCAACCCGTCGGCGGTCATAACTCGTCCCGAATCTTTTCCCCTCGCCGCGGTACCCCCGCACCGGCAACATCGGCCGGAGAGTACGGCTTCAGCCCGGATACCAATATCCCACGACGCCGGCTTTCGTATCCTGCTGAAAAATTAATATCGATAAATATTTAGCAACTGATGTGGTCCTGGTCTATAATATCTCGCTGAAACGGGCAACCCCGGAAAGAGGAGCATAGACCCGATCTTTACGGCCGTCAACCCATTCTCCCCGGGGACATACGAGATACCGTGAACAATACCCGTAAATTCCTGCTCGGGATCGTTGCCGTCTTTCTGGCCTCCCGGCTTATCTGCCTGGCGGCCGGAATGTACGATTACTCCGGGCCGCTGCGGCCGCCTTACTACGTGGCCCCTCCCTACCTCCTCCAGACCCGGCTGATGGAAACCCTCTTCTACCTCCATCTCCAACCCCCGCTATACAATCTCTGGATCGGCCTCCTGCTCAAGGTCTTTCCGGACGGGGCCAAGGCGGCCTACCTGGTGTTGTCCCACGCGCTGGGTTTGGCGATCTGCCTCGGGCTCTTCGCCCTGATGAAGCGCCTGAAAGTTCCCCTCCTCGTGGCTTTCGTCCTGACGGCGCTCTTCACCTTGAGCCCCGGACTGATCCACTACGAACGGCATATCTGGCACACCTTCATCTGCGGGACCTTCCTGGTCCTGGCGGCGGTCTTTCTCCACCGCCATCTCACCCGTGCCGGGACCATCGACGCCGCGGTTTACTATTTCCTGCTGGCAGCGGCGGTCCTGACCCGCACCACCTTTCATTTCCTCTGGTTCCTGGGGGCGGCGGCCATTCCCTTCATACCCGCTGGCCGCCAATGGAAAAAACTGATCCGGGCGGCGGCGCTGCCTTTTCTCCTGGTGCTCGGATGGCACGTCCAGCATATCTGGATTTTCGGCTATCCCACCACCAGTTTTTCCCTGGGCAAGCAGATGCTGCTGATGGCCATCCACGAGATGCCGGACGAAGTTCTCGAGGAGATCGTCCGGAAAAGCGAGGGAAAGATCATCGAGAAACCGACCATCTTCCTCCCCCGGCCCTACGAGTTCGCCGAGAGGTTCAGGGAACTTCCCCCGACCGGGATCCCGGCCCTGGACTGGGAGTACCGTTACCATACCCAGCCCGAGCATTTCAACGCCAACCACATCGCCTACCTCCATATGGGCCGGGAATGGCAGTCAGACGCCCGGATAATCATCCCCCGGGCGCCGCGGTATTTCGGCCGGAGCGTCGCTTTCGCCGCCCGGGACTACTTCCGCCCCGCGGAAGACATCTTCCGGGACGACCCGAATAATCCCCCGCCCCGGTGGGAGAGAATCTACGACCTGTTTTACGGGCGGTTCGGAAGTTGGGGTCTGATAACTGTGAGAACCCAGATGGTCTGGATCTTCGACAGGAGACCGGCCTGGTTTATGCTGTTCGGATTCCCGCTGCTCTTCGTTTACGGGATTCTGGCCGCCCGACGCCGGTTCTCCCGGGATAAACCCTTCTCGCTAACGGTGATCTTCATCCTCTGGACCATCTTTTGGGTGACTTCCGTCATCGTCCTGATGACCCTGGGCGAAAGTATGCGCTACCGCTCGAAGATCGACCCCTTCTACGTGGCGCTTCTGGGGTTTTTCCTTACCGACCTGGCAGCCCGAGGCCGCCGGCGGTTGACGCCGCTTGTCCGGACACAATCAGATCTGCCCCGGGTCCAGGGGACCGACTACCACTCCGGGGGAGAAAACAACCAACCCGAAAGCAAGCCACGGGCTGAGCCGGGAGAGCCACCGGGGCCCCCTCTCCCGTCCGCCTCCCTCATCCCCCGTAGAAACGGCGCAGGCAGCCGGCCGCGTACCTGACCTGAGCCTCTTCCAGGTGCTGATGGACCGGAAGAGAAAGGATTTTTCCCGCCTGGGCTTCGGCGACGGGAAAATCCCCCCGACGATAGCCGAGGGAATGCCCGGCCTCCATCAGGTGGATGGGAATCGGGTAGTGGACCTTGGTCCCGATGCCTCTTTCCGCCAGGTATTCGATCAACCTCTCTCGTTCCTCGATCTGGACGACGTAGGTGTGGAAGACCTGGCGGACTCCTTCCCGCCGGGGCGGTATAACCACCTTTGGTGCCAATCCGGCCAATTCCTCGTCGTAGATCCGGGCGAACCGATTGCGCTTTTCCGTGACTTTTCCAATCCCGGGGATCTGGAGGCAGGCCACCGCGGCCTTGATAGAGTCGAGGCGGGAGTTAACCGCGAAGAAGGCGGCTTCATCGCGGTTCTTCAATCCGTGGTTACGCCAGAGGAGGAGCTTGCCGTGGAGATCTTCGGAATCGGTGGTGATCACTCCACCGTCGCCGATAGTGTTGAGGTTCTTCAGGGGGTGGAGGCTGAAGGCGCCGAGGTCTCCCAGCGAACCGGTCTTCCGATCCCCGACAGCCGCGTCCACCGATTGGGCGGCGTCCTCGACTACGGACAGGTTATGCCTCCGGGCGATGTCGTTGATCTCGTCCATCCGGGCCGGGTTGCCGGTCAGATGAACGGGGACAATCGCCCGAGTCATCGACGTTACCGCCGCCTCGATCTTCTCGATATCGATATTATAATCCTCGGCCACATCCACCAGGCGGGGGACAGCCCCGGCCTGGACGATCGCCCCCACGGTGGAGAGGAAGGTATTGGGGACGGTGATCACCTCGTCCCCCTCACCTACCCCGAGAACCTTCAAGGCGAGAAAAATCGCGTCGGTCCCATTGGCCACGGCGACGCCATATTTCACCTCGCAGAGTTCGGCGAAAGCCCGCTCGAACCGCTCCATCGCCGGCCCGAGGACAAACTGCCCCGTCCTCAGTACCTCCTCAATCGCCTCCCGGACCTCTCGGTTATCCGCGAACTGGGCAGGCAGGTCCAGGTAGGGGACTTTCATCGGCTTTAATTCTCCGGGGTTCATCACAGGTAAAACTCCCGAACCGCCTGAACAACAAATTCGAGCTGATCGGACGAGAGATGCTGGTGGACGGGGAGGCTGATCAGGGAGCGGCACTGGGTCTCGGTCCGGGAAAGATCGGTCCGGCCGAAGGGCGGGTCCTGAGCGAGGGAGGCTTTCTGGAGATGGTTGGGGATCGGATAGTGGACCTTGGCCTCGACCCCGGCTTCAATCAGGCGGGCCAGCAAT
>PWXJ01000079.1 GCA_003561965.1 PVC group bacterium | reverse complement strand
TTGCTGGTTCCGTCCACGTTGTCGCCCGAAAATTCCGTTTTAAGACGGCCCTCCTTCTTCATCCGCTCGTAGAGACGGGTTCCGGCCGGGGCCTGAAGCAGGCCGACCATCGCGGTCACGATCCCGCTGTTCTGGATGAAATCGATCTGCCGCTGGAAGATGGAGGGCTGGTCGTGGTCGAAGCCGACGATGAACCCGCCCTGGACCTGGAGCCCGGCCCGCTGAATCCTTTTGACGTCCGCGACCAGGTCGCGATTTTCGTTCTGCCCCTTGCCGCACTCGGCCAGGCAGGAGTTGTCCGGGGTCTCGATCCCGATGAAGACCTTGCTGAACCCGGCTTCAACCATCATATCCATCAGGACCCGGTCGTCGGCCAGATCGATCGAGGCTTCCGTGAAGAAGATGCTGCCGGTATGGTCCTTCCGCCAGGCAATCAGGGCGGGGAGGAGGTCGTTCTTGAGAAACTTCCGGTTGCCGATGAAGTTGTCATCGACGAAGAAGACATCGCCGCGCCACCCCTGCTCATAGAGACCGTCAAGCTCGGCGATGATCTGCCCCGACGTCTTCATCCGGACCCGGCGGCCGAGCAGGGCGGTGATATTGCAGAAATCGCAGTCGAACGGGCAGCCGCGGGTGAACTGAATGCTCATCGTGGCGTACCGCCTGAGGTCGAGGAGCTCCCAACGGGGCAAGGGCGTTCGCCGCATATCCGCGAACTCCGAGGATGAGTAGATCCTCTTCGGGCATCCCCGTTCCAGGTCGGCGAGAAAAGGCGGCAGGGTCAACTCCGCCTCGTTGAGGATGAAGTGATCCACTTCAGCAAACTGCTCGTGTTCGCTGTTGAAAAGCGGCCCGCCGGCCACCACCTTTATACCCGCCGCCTGGAGACGGGCCGCGATCCGCCGGGCGGGTTCGCGCTGGACAACCATCGCGCTGATAAAGGCGCAGTCGGCCCAGGCCAGGTCCTTCCTGGTGACCTGACGCACGTTCATATCCACCAGACGGACCGGCCACTCGGACGGCAGCATAGCCGCCACGGTCAGCAAGCCCAGCGGCGGCAGGGCGGAGCGCTTGCCGACGAACTTCAGCGCGTGCTTGAAGCTCCAGAACGTGTCCGGAAACTCCGGATAAACCATAAGAATGTTCACATCTTAACCTTTCGATTCAATTGCTTAAGTATTTATAATATCAAGAATTGCCGCGCCGGTCAAACAAATAGTCGGGAATAAAAAAAGCCCCGGCTTTCGCTGAGAAAGCCGGGGCTTCCCGCCTTCAACGCGACCTTATATCTGTCTGGGCACGCCGACGGCTTAACATATCTTCGGTGATGTCAAAAAATAATTGTCATATTTCTTTTCCGGAAATTCGAACCTTTAGCCTCCAAGACTCGAACTCTCGATTGATCTTTCAATGGTAACTATTCAGGACCCGTTAACAGGGTCCCCCCCCGGCGGGCTTGTCCCGCCGGAGGGAAAGTTCAGAAAATAGCCCGCGGCCACCCCACTCCCACCGGCGCGGGATTGGGGGGCGGCGTTGTTATCTGACGAACTGATTCACCTGCCGGGTGAACCGGCAGGGGTCTTTGCCATATGGCTGAAGGGTACTGAACAGTTACAAAAAAATAGCTCACCTCTTTTCGAGATGAGCTATTTGTACTCCCCGGGCAAGACTCGAACTTGCAGCCTAGTGGTTACAAGAGCCCCGGAGTTTCCTCCGGGCTTGGACTATCTCATCCGCCTCTATGATCCAGGCGGTCGGGCGCTAGTGAGGCTTATCGGTCGGGAATCCTCATCCTCTAGTCTCTGCACGTTCCTGCCTACTGGCGGGGCCGCAGCCCCGCGTCGTTACTTTCCCTTTCGGCAGGCTTCGCTCAGGGTTGCCGTATCCTTCGCCTGGGCTCGGGACTTAGGTTTCCCTGAATTCACCCGATTTTTCAACCGCGGTTACCCGCGGAAGCTGCCGGATTTGACAGCCACCCGCTCTACCATTGAGCTACCGGGGAATGGTTCAGTAATCAGTGATCAGTGATCAGTGATCAGTGATCGGCAAACGGTGAAGGAGGTCCAATACTTCACCGCGATTACTGATGTTTTTCAAAGAACAACGGCGGACGGGGCCGCCGGTACGGCAAGGTGAAGTCTACTGCATACCGACCGGATTACAACAGAAAAAAGACGGGACGGCCTTCGCAATGAGGTAGGTGCTCCGGAGAACCGGATATTGTCCTGACACCTCAGGCTATTTCAACCTCGGACCTGATTCGCGGACCCGCGCTTGACCGCCCGGCTATATGTCTGGATATCCAGTTTGGAAATCGATGAGCCGGAAAATAAAGTGCTGGACGGCGCAAGGGTTGGTAGCGCTTCGGTTTCCCGAATGGGCGACGCTATCGCGGTCTCTCCCGTCCTGACGCTTCCGGAAGTCTCAACCAATCCTTCCGGTATTTGGGACTGGTCTTTTGCCGTCCAGCAATTGTAATTTACCACTCCGGCCGGAGAGCGGCAAGGAAATTCCTGGAAATTCTGCGGAATTTTCCGGAACAATCAGTAGTGATAGCGCGCCTGGGCGATCTGTACCCGGTCCCGGTTGACCGAGTACACCAGGCGGTGCTCATCGGTGATCCGCCGGGACCAGAACCCGGCCAGATCGTACTTGAGCGGTTCGGGTTTGCCCAGCCCCCGGAAGGGATCGCGTTCGATGGCCCGGATCAGCCGCACTATCCGGGCCGCGATTTTCCGATCGTGCTCGACCCAGTAGGTGAAGTCCTCCCCCCCCCGGTCGGCGAAGACTATCTTCATCGCGGGTCGGGGAGCTGCCGCTCCGTTCCCCTCCCGTCGCGGAGCTGCTTCACCGCTTCCCGCAGCCGCCGGGAATTACGGGGGCTGCGTAACAGGTAGGCCGTCTCCTCCAGAGACTCGTAGTCCTCGAGGGCGATCATTACCACGGCCTGGTCGCGGCGGCGGGTGATGATGACCGGGGCGTGATCCTCACAGACCCGCTGCATAGTATCGGCCAGTTTCTCCCGGGCGGCGGTATAGGTTATCGCTTTCATATGGACAGTATCCCGTACAGCAAGGGATATGGCAATGTTAATTTTGCCGAGGAAGCCGGCCTGTCCGACAATTGGGGAAACCCCGATGACGATATTCCGGGGTTGGCCGGGCAGGCGGGTCCGGGGGTCAGACGGCGACTTTCTGGACCTGGTCGCCGGTCTTTTCCAGCAGGGTTGCCCACTCCTGGTCGACGTAGTCCTGGAACTCATCCCGGAGGGACTGGTGCTTGTCGTCGAGCAGGTGCTTGAACCTCCCCTGGACCTTGATCCAATCCTCGATCGGGAGTTTCTCCTTCGGCTTGTAGTTGAGCTTGTACTCGCCGTTCTCGACCTCGTAGAGCGGCCAGAAGCAGGTGTCGACGGCCGTCTTGACGATGTCGAGCGAGGTGGTGGGCTCGGTCCGCCAGCCGCGAAAGCAGGAGGCGATCACGTTGATGAAGGTCGGGCCCTCGATCGCCAGGGCCTTCTTCACCTTGCCGATGTAGTCCCGCCAGTTATGGGGGGAGGCCTGGGCGGCGTAGGGAACGTGATGGGCGGCGACGATGGAGGTCAGGTCCTTGGGAAACTGGACCTTGCCCGGGATCACCTCGCCCGCCGGGGAGGTGGTGGTGGCGGCGCAGAAGGGGGTGGCGGAGGAGCGCTGGATACCGGTGTTCATATAGGCGCCGTTGTTGTAACAGATATAGAGAAAATCGTGGCCCCGTTCCAGGGCCCCGGAGAGCGATTGGAGGCCGATGTCGTAGGTGCCGCCGTCGCCGCCGAAGGCGATGAACTTCATATCGCCCTTGATCTTTCCCCGTTTCTTCAGCGCCCGGTAGGCGGTCTCCACCCCGGAGATGGTGGCGGCGGCGTTCTCGAAGGCGTCGTGGATGTAAGGGATCCGCCAGGAGGTGTAGGGGTAGATGGTGGTCGAGACCTCCATACAACCGGTGGCGAAACCGACCACCACCGGGCCCTCGACCGCCATCAGGGCCTGGCGGATGGCGATCACCGAGCCGCAGCCGGCGCAGGCGCGGTGTCCGGGGCTTAAGAGTTCGGGCTTTTTGGAGAGTTCTTTCAGGTTCAGGGCCATTTTTTCTCCCTCGATTCTGTTGGCCGCGCTGAAGGATGGCGGACGCGGACGGTCGATGGTGTTTTGTTGTACGCTGTCGCTTTTAAGGATTTATTCGCGGACGCCGAGGTGGCAGCCTTGCTCCTCGTGGAACCGGCCGCTCTTGAGATCGCCGAAGACCCCGGTGATCATCTCCGGGGTGATATCTCTCCCGCCCAGCCCGTAAACGTAGGCGGAGACCGGGATATCGGACTTCCGGTAGAGGGCGGAGCGGACCTCCTGGAAGACCGGGCCGGCGATCGAGCTGAATCCCTCCGACCGGTCGAGGACGGCCACCGCCTTCGCCCCGGAGAGGGCCTCGACCAGCTCGGGGGCCGGGAAGGGCCGGAAGACCCTCAGCTTGATCACCCCGACCTTCTCCCCGCCCTCCCGCATCAGGTCCACCGCCGCCTTGGCGGTACCGGCGGTCGAACCGAGGGCGATCACGATAAATTCCGCGTCTTCGGTCTGGTATTCGTCGAAGAAACCGTAGGGCCGGCCGGAGAGTTCCCCGTACTCCCGGCCGACCTCGAGGATCACCCGCTTGGCGTTCTTCATCGCCTCGGCCTGCTGCTTCTTGTGCTCGAAGTAATAGTCCTGGAGGTCGAGCGGACCGTAGCTGACCGGGTGGGCGGTGTCGAGGAGGGGGTGGCGGGGCTTGTACTCGCCGAGGAATTTCTTCACCCGGTCGTCTTCCAGGACATCGACCCGCTCCACGGTGTGGCTGGTGATGAACCCGTCGTGGGCGGTCATCACCGGCAGGAGGACGTCTCTGTGCTCGCCGATCCGGAGGGCCTGGATCATATTGTCGTAAACTTCCTGGGGGTTCTCGCCGTAGAGCTGGATCCAGCCCGAGTCCCGGCAGCCCATCGAGTCGGAGTGGTCGCAGTGGATGTTGATCGGCCCGGAGAGGGCCCGGTTGACCACCGCCAGCACGATCGGAAGCCGAAAGGAGGCGGCGATATAGACGACCTCCCACATCAGGGCCAGGCCGTTGGCCGAGGTCGCCGACATCACCCGGCAGCCGCCGGCGGCCGCCCCGACCGCGGCCGACATCGCCGAGTGTTCGGACTCGACCAGGATCATCTCGGTCCGGACCGCCCCGTCGGCCACGTACTGGGAGAAGGTCTGCATCAGCTCGGTCTGGGGGGTGATCGGGTAAGCCGGGACCACGTCGGGGTCGATCTGCTTGATGGCGTAGGCGCCGGCCTCGTTGCCGGTCAATGCGAGCGTCTTGGTCATACCATTATCCTCGATGATTTGTTGCTGGAATTGTAATCAATCCTGGCCGCCGTCTCCGGAGGATGACTGCTTGACCCCCCATTCGTCGAACTCGACATCGGAGATCTTCTCCTCGGAGACCATCTCGATCGCGTCCACCGGGCAGGTGTGGGCGCAGATCCCGCAGCCCTTGCAGTGCTGGTAATCGTAACCGGCCATCTTCTCGTCCTCGACCAGGATCGAACCGTCGGGGCAGAAGACCCAGCACTGGAGGCAGTCGATGCACTTCTCCTTGTCGAGGACCGGGCGTTGGGCGCGCCAGTCGCCGGTTTCGTATTCAAAGGAGTTTCCGGCGTGGACGATCACGCCGCCGATCGGCAGCTCTTTCCATCCGGGGGCTTTTTCACTCATAGAATTATCCTTGGCTGGTTTCCGTTTCCCGGTGGGCCCGCTCGACCGCCTTGATGTTTCCCTTCAAGACGCGGGGAGAAAACTTCCGGGAGAATTCTTTTTCGATGTCGCCGGTCACCGAATCCAGCTGGACCACCTCGGTCGCCCGGACCAGGGCGCCGAGCAGGGGCATATTCGGCATCGCCCGGCCAATCTCGTCGGTGGAGATCTGGTCGGCGTTGAGCGTCCAGACCTTTTTCCCCTCCAGGAAAGGGAACTGTTCCTGGAGTTCGGTTCCCGGCCGGCTGGAGTTGATGATCACCGTTCCGCCCTTTTTCTGGCCTTCGCAGACGTCGACCGTCTCCAGGAGGCTGGGGTCGAGGACCAGGACGATATCCGGGTTGTAGACGGCGGAGTGCATCTTGATCGGGCCGGTGCTGATCCGGGTGTAGCCCTTGATCGGGGCCCCCGACCTCTCCGGCCCGTACTCCGGGAAACCCTGGCTGTACTTTCCTTCGTTGAGGGCGACCAGGGCCAGGAACTCCGCCACCGTCTTCGCCCCCTGGCCTCCCCGGCCGTGCCACCGAATCTCGATAATATCTGTCACGGGATCACTCCTGAGCTTGGTTTTGCCGCATTTGCCTTGACGTTCAGCCTAACACCCCCGGCCCCGCGCCGCAATAATTTATTTTGGCCTGACTTAAAACTCTCTCCGGCCCTCGAGGGCTTTCATCAGCGTGGCCGGGTCCATAAAGTCGAGCGAGCTGCCGATCGGGATCCCGGCGGCGATCCGGGTCACCCGGGCGCCGGAAGGCTTCAGTTCCCGGGCGAGAAAGAGGGCGGTGGTCTCCCCGTCGATGTCGGTGCCGGTGGCGACGATCACTTCCCGGGGCCGGGTTTTCTTCACCCGGTCGAGCAGCTCTCTGACCCGGATATCCTCGTGCCCGATCCCGTCGAGGGGAACGATCTTGCCCATCAGCACGTGGTAGACCCCGGGAAACTTCCCGGCCTGCTCGAGGGCGATCACGTCCTTGGGATCCTCGACCACGCAGATCAACCCCGTATCCCGGCCGGGATCCCGGCAGATCGCGCAGGTCCGGTGGGATGTCAGGTTGCCGCAGACCGGGCAGAAGCGGATCCGGGCCTTGACCGCGGCTAGGGAGTCGAGGAGGTTCTGGGTTTCCTTCCCGCTTTCCCGGAGCAGATGAAAGAGGATCCGTTGGGCCGAGCGGGGACCGATCCCGGGAAGTTCGGTCAGGGCGTCGAGCGCCCTCTGCATCAGCATCGGGTAGCGGGCCATAACACCTTCCGGGAGGTTACAAAAGGTAAGGGAACTTCCTTACATCCCCAGGCCGGGGATGTTCATACCGCCGGTCAGGCCGGACATTCTCTCCTGCCCTTCGGCCTCCGCCTTGTCCGCCGCCTGCCGGACCGCCGCCAGGACCAGGTCCTCGAGCATCCCCACGTCGTCGGGGTCGACCACGTCGGGGTTGATGGAGATCGAGACCAGGTCCTTCTTGCCGTTGACCACCGCCTTGACCATCCCGCCGCCGGCGCTGCCCTCCGACTCCATTACCGCAATCTCTTCCTGGAGTCGGAGCAGCTTGGCCTGCATCTGCTGAGCTTGTTTGAGCATCTTTCCCATTCCGGCCACGATATTTTCCTCCTGATTAGGTGATTTACTACTATTTTATAACATTAATCCGATGATTAAATTTTGGATTATGCTATTTTATATTATTTACTTCTATTTATTTTCCCGGACGTCAATGACGGTGCCGTCGAACTTTTCCAGGGCGGACTCGATCAGGGGGTTGTCCCGGATCAGGGAACGTTTCGAACCGGACGGTCGGACCGGTTTGGGCGGCGGGGAAGGCGTGGCGACTTCCCCGGGGATGGAGTTGGAACGGACCTGGAAGGCAAACCGGACCGGGTAGCCGACCTTGTTGGAGAGCAGGTTCTCCATATAGGCCCGTTTTGGAGAGGACTCGAGG
>PWXJ01000253.1 GCA_003561965.1 PVC group bacterium | reverse complement strand
TTTATGCGCAACGAAGTTCCGGGCGTCGTCGTCCCCGACCGGGTGATGCGGCGGATGGCCCGGGCCTCGTCCCGGGAGGAACAGGCCGCCGCCGGCATCGCCATCGCCCGCGAGACCGTCGTCGCCATCCGCGACGGGGTCGCCGGCATCCAGGTCTCCGCCCCCCTCGGCCGGGTCGCCACCGCCCTGGCGGTGATTGACGCCGGAACCGGGGAGTAACAGGTTCCTCCGGTTTCGCATCATTATTCTTCTCCCGGAAATCGGGCTTAATCTCTAAGACCACTCCGAAGGTCCGGGCCCGCTCCGCCGGAAGCCCGGCTGGCGGCTCGATAATTCCGGTACTCCTTGCGCCGGGGGGAATTTCCGGGTAACTTAACTGCCGTGAGCGGACTCCACTTCATCGGCAAGCCCTATCCCCGCCAGGACGGGCCGGACAAGGTCCACGGCCGGGTCCGCTATACCGACGACGTCCGCCCGGCCGGGACCCTCCACGCCGCCCTCCTGACCAGCCCCCACGCCCACGCCCGGATCGTCTCGATCGACACCCGGGCCGCCGTCGCGGCCCCGGGGGTGACGGCGGTGGCCACCGGGGAGGACTTCCCGATCCTGCTGGGGATCTACCTCGGCGACAAATCGCCCCTGGCCCGGGGCAAGGTCCGCCAGTTCGGGGAGCCGGTGGCGGCGGCGATCGCCGACACCCCCGCGGAAGCCGAGGCCGCCCTCTCCCTGATCGAGGTCGAATACCGCCCCCTTCCCCCGGTTTTAAGCGTCCGGGAGGCGCTCGCCCCCGGCGCGCCGCTGGTCCACGAGGAGATGGAGAGATACTCCCGGATCCCGGCCATCCTCCCGGAACCGGGGAGCAACGTCGCCAACCGGACGAAGATCCTCAAGGGCGACCCGGACCGGGCGATGGCCGAGGCCGCGGTCACGGTCGAGCAGGAGTTCTCCTTCCCCCCCGGCGACCACGTCGCGATGGAGCCCCGGGCGGCCCGGGCCGAGATCCGCCCCGACGGCCGGGTGGTCATCCGCTCCTCCACCCAGGCCCCCTTCGTCGTCCGCGCCCTGATGAGCCGGTTCTTCGGCCTCCCCCCGGGGAAGATCGAGATCGTCGCCCCCCCGGTCGGGGGCGGTTTCGGGGGGAAGGCCGGGATCCAGCTCGAAGGCCTGGCCTACCTCCTCTCCCGGAAGGTCGGGGGGCGGCCGGTCCGGTTGGTCAACAGCCGGGAGCGGGACATCGTCTCCTCCCCCGGCCATATCGGGATGGAAGCGAAGATCAAAATCGGGGCCGACCGGGCCGGCCGGCTGACCGCGATGGACCTCCTCTACCTCTTCGACAGCGGCGCCTCGGCCGACTACGCGGTCAACGTCAGCCGGGCGGGAGCTATTGCCTGCACCGGGCCCTACCGGGTGGATAACGTCCGGGCCGAGTCCCTCTGCGTCTATACCAACCATCCCTTTGCCACTGCTTACCGGGGCTTCGGCCACGAGGTGATCTTCGCGGTCGAGCGGGCCCTGGACCGGCTGGCCGGGATCCTGAAGATCGACCCGGTCGAACTGCGGGTCCGCAACGCCATCCGCCCCGGGGATACCTCCCCCACCCAGAGCCGGATGGACCCCAACACCGGCGACCTCCCCGGCTGCCTGAGACGGGCCGCCGGGCTGATCGGCTGGAAGCAGGGCGCCCGGGAGGAGGTCGGGGAGGGGAAGGTCCGGGCCCGGGGGATCAGCGCCTTCTGGAAGGCCCCGGCGATGCCCCCCAACGCCGACGCCGGGGTGATCCTCACCTTCAACGAGGACGGGTCGATCAACCTGAACAGCGGGATCCTGGAGATCGGCTCCGGCAGCTACTCCGGCCTGGCCCAGATCGTCGCCGAGCGCTTCCGGGACGACCCCGGCCGGGTCCACGTCAACTTCCAGGTCAACACCGCCCACTCCCCCCACGACTGGGCGACGGCGGCCAGCCGGTCGCTGTTTATGGCCGGCCGGGCGGCGATCGCCGCCGCCGACGACGCCATCGCCCGGATCAAGCGGATCGCCTCCGCCCCCCTGAAATGTCCGGAGGACGACCTGGAAGTCGCCGGGGGGAGGGTCTTCCTCCGGGACGACCCCGAACTGGGGCTCGACCTGGCCGAAGTCGTCCTCGGCTACCAGTACCCCGACGGGCAGTCGATCGGGGGCCAGGTGATCGGGCGGGGGAGTTATATCTCCCGGGGCCTGACCGGGCTCGACCCGGAGACCGGGGAGGGCCGGCCGGCCCTGGAGTGGACGCTGGGGGCGGAAGCGGTCACGGTCGAGGTGGACTTAAGCGACGGGACCTTCCGGGTGCTGGAGGCGGTCTGCGCGATGGACGTCGGGGAGGTGATCAACCCCCCGCTGGCCCGGGGCAACGTGGTCGGCTCGATGGCGATGGCCCTCGGCTTCGCCACCACCGAGGGCTTCGTCTTCGACGACCGGGGCCGACCCCTCAACTATCTCCTCCGGGACTTCAAGATCCCCCGCTTCGGCGAACACCCCCGCTACCGGGTGGAGTTCCTCCGCACCCCGCAGAAGGACGGTCCCTACGGGGCCCGGGGGCTGGGGGAACAAGGCGTGCTGGGGATACCGGGGGCGCTGGCCAACGCGGTCAGCCGGGCGATCGCGAGACCCATCGACTCGCTCCCGATCACCCCGGAGAAGATCTGGCGGCTTATCCGGGAGGGCGGACGATGATCCCCCGCAACCTGGTCTATAACCGTCCCGAAACACTGGCCGAGGCCGCCTCCGCCTTCGCCGCCGCCCGGGAGGAAGGGCTCCAGCCCTATTACCTGGCCGGGGGGACCGAGATCACCACCTTCGCCCGGAGGGGGCTGATCGCCCCGGGGGCGCTGATCGACCTGAAAAACGTCCCCGAGTGCCGGCAGCTGGGCCGGGAAGATGGGGAATTGGTCTTCGGGGCCGCCCTCACCCTGAACGAGATCGTCGGGGAGGGGAGCTTCCCCCTCCTCGCCGCCGCCGCGAAAATCGTCGATAACACGGTGAGAAACCGCCTGACCCTGGGGGGAAACATCGCCGGGATGCTCCCCTACCGGGAGACAGTCCTTCCCTTCCTCCTGACGGCGGCCGAGGCGCGACTATTCGGCCCGGAGGGAGAGAGGGAAGTCCCGCTGGCCGAGGTCTTCTCCCGGAGACTGAAGCCGGGGCCGGGGGAGTTCCTGGTCCAGCTCCGGGTCCCGGAAGCGGAAGCCTCCCTACCCTGGTTCCGCCGGCGGCGGGTGAAACAGTCCCGGCTCGACTACCCCCTCCTCACCCTCTGCGTCCTCCGGGCGGGGGAGGGGATCCGGCTGGCGGTCGCCGGGGCTTTCGACGCCCCGGTCCGGAGCCGGGAGGCGGAAGAGATCGTCAACGAAGCCGGAGCGCCGGCCGCCGACCGGGCGGCCCGGGCGGCCGGGGCTTTCGGCCTCCGGGTCCGGGACGACCAGCGGGCCTCGGCGGAGTACCGGGAGGAACTGCTCCGCGGGGCGCTGGAAGAGGCGATCCGGGAACTGGGAGGGGAAGGATGATCACCTATCGCGGACACGCGGCCCTCAAGCTCTCGGTCAACGGAGAGGTCCGGGAGGCGGTGGTCCGGCCGGCCGACACCCTCCTCCACGTCCTCCGCGACCGCCTCGGGCTGACCGGGGCCAAGGCCGGCTGCGAGAACGGGGACTGCGGGGCCTGCACCGTCCTCCTGGACGGAAAGCCCGTCAAGTCCTGTATGGTCCTGGCCGTGGAAGTGGAAGGGATGGAGATCACCACCATCGAGGGGCTCTCCGACACCCCGGTCCAGCGGGCGTTCCTCGAAGAGGCCGGCTTCCAGTGCGGGTTCTGCACCCCCGGCTTCATCCTCAACGCCCACGCCCTCCTGGCCGCCCACCCCCGCCCCGACCGGGAGACGATCCGCGACTGGCTGGAGAGCAACCTCTGCCGCTGCACCGGCTACGAGGGTATCGAAAACGCCGTCGCCTCCGCCTCCGCCCCCCGCGAATAACCCCGGGGGGGCGCAAGTTCAATAGCTTCCCCAGGCCCCCATACCCCCCCCGTCCTGGCGGTAATCGATGCCTGAACCGGAGAGTAGCAGGTTCTTCCGTTCCGGCAACTTTGATCCACCCGGGGCTTCCGTCTTCTACACGAGCCAGGCTTGTGGCTCTTTTTATTGCTTTTCTTCCGCTTTTCATTAATAATACAGGCTACGAAAAGACAAGCTTGAACAAGGGGGTTGCCGGTATGGATGAGATTACACAGATACGGCTCATTGTCATTTTTGGAGTCCTTGTTGTCTTTGGTCCCATTATTTTCTTCCTCAGGAAACTTGACCACTGCAAGGATAAAGAAAGATCCTATTGCCTCCGATCGTATACAGGGGTGTGTATTTTCTTGATGCTCTTTTTTGGCAGTATGCTCGTTTTTGTCATTATCGGCAGAGGATTGGAGGCGGGTCAGTTGGTGTTGGTCGCTTTATTCACAATGCCGGCCTATTGGTTTTTCAAGACTCCTTACGAACTGAGCATTGACGAGGATGGAACTTTAACCCTGAAACACATATTTCATCAGAAAAGGGTTAAGCCGGGAGAGTTGCACTCCCTTAAGAGAACCGCACTATTTATCAAGTTGAGCTATGCCCCGGCGGGGACGACGTTGATTCCTAACTTTCGCGGCCGTCACGGATTCATCAATCTGCTGAAGGAAGCCAACCCGGACGTGAACATACAAGATCTGTAACGTATTTCGAGGACTCAATACTCAACGCCTCTCTGAGTTGCGAGAAAAATGCCCCGGCCGGTTCACCCGGCCGGAGCGAAAGTTTAAAAGCTACGGTCCCAAACCCCCCGCCCCCGGCCGGTTTATCCGGCCGGAGCGAAAGTTCAAAAGCTGCTCCGAGTCCACATCCCCCCGCCCCCGGCCGGTTTATCCGGCCGGAGCGCAAGTTCAGAAGCTACCCCGAGCCCACATCCCCCCGCCCCCGGCGCCCTTCTCACTATCGTAGACTACTCTCCCATCGCAGATCGTCGCCCGGATACCTATCCTCGGTGGGTTTTCCGCGGCCAGGTCGCTGAATCTTCCGGCAAGAACGACAATGTCCGCCAGCATCCCCGGCTGGATGGTTCCCTTTCTCTCCGAGGCGTATTCCGTCACTGCCGCCGCCCGGGTATATGCGTCCAGGGCCTGGGCCAGGTCTAACTTCTGCGTCCGCCCCCCCTTGGTCCAGGGCTTGCGGGTAATCGCGTGGCGGATCCCCTGGCGGACATCACAGGAAACAATCGGCCAATCGCTTCCGTAAACCAGCACGGCCCCGTTCTCCAGCAATTGCCGCCAGGCAAAGGCGGTGTCCCAGTTCTTTTCGGGCACCTTCTTGTGCCACATCCGGACCGGGGGGCGGGCGTGAAGGGGCTGCATCGAAGCCACCACCTCTCTCTTCCCGAAACGGGGAATATCCTTTTCCTCGCACATTTCAATATGCTCGATCCGATGGGGGATCAGGTGTCCGCGCCGCTCATCCGCCTTCCGGTGCTTTTCCCGGGCCCGGGCGACAGCGTCGAGCATTGATTTAACCGCGGCGTTGCCGATCGAATGAGCCGCGACCTGCATCCCCAGCCTATCGGACAGCCCGACCACTAAATCGAGATGGGGCTGGGTAAACTCGGGGATCCCCTCTGCCGGTTTTTGATCCAGGCGATAGGCGGTATCTTTCTCAATCACCCCGTCCATAAAGATCTTGACCGTATCACACCTTATTTTCGCGTCGGGATTGAGATACCGGGCCAGTTCCTCCCGCCGGTATATGTTGCCTCTTTTCTGGTGGGGCTCGACGGATTTTTTCCAGTTCAGGTCGCGGATCGTTCGCGACAATTTCTCTATCTTTGCCAGGTGGGGATAGTCGCTGGAATCCCGGTATTTCTCCGCCAGGGCGGCCACCGCTTGATGGCGCGTCCCTCCGGCCCGCTTGAGCTTTTCGAGCAAAATTTTATGCAACTGCTCGACGGATAACTTTCCGGACCGCGCTTTATTCAGGGCGCGGCGGATCTGATGGGCCAGATGAACGTCCTCAAGCATATTCGGATCGGCCACCGAGGAGATAGAGGAGAAAACCCGCAGCGGCAATTTCCCCCGGTGCTCCAGTTCCAGGATCAGGAGCAGGAATGATATATCCTCAACCGGGTGGGAAAGCCCCATCCGGTGGACGCTGGTAAACCCCAGCCGGGTCAGCTCCCGGCAGGCGTGGAGCAGGTTTTCCAGCTGTTTTTCCACCGGCTGGGGGAATTCCGCCCGGAGCTTGCCTTCAACCAGATAGTAAACTGCCGGTTCCCGAAACTCTCCGCTGGGTTTATTGTCCTCCCCGAGGACGATATTGCCGTCCAGGTCGAGGATCTCGAGCAGGGCGGGGTAGGGCGGCATCTTCCGCAGTAAGTTCGAGATCTCCAGCGCCTTGGTATTGGCCCAGGCGGTATGGAGATCGTGGGCGAAGACCAGCAGCGGTTTTTCCTTGATGATGGTATCGAGAAAGTGGCGGGCGGTGTCGGCCGGAATCAACGGGGGATCGAAATATTGAACGCCATAAACATACACTACCGGTTCATCCGGATTATTTTTCGCGAAGTCGCCGAGACGTTTCTTGAACTCCTCCGCCTTCTCGACCCCTTCCATATCGCAGCCGGAAAGATGCTCCGCTCCCTTTAAGAGATGCAGATGGGAATCGCAAAAACCGGGAA
Organism: PVC group bacterium; assembly: GCA_003561965.1. Lineage (GTDB taxonomy): Bacteria > Auribacterota > Erginobacteria > Erginobacterales > Erginobacteraceae > Erginobacter. Next base: position 1,049 of record PWXJ01000253.1, on the reverse strand, counting down.
GCACCGAGCTCCCTTCCGCGTCAATGATCAGCGTTTTCTCGTCTATGAAGGGCTCCACCCGTTCGCTGTCGCCGACTTCCGCGATATAGTTTTCCTTGACCGCGACATTCCAGCCGCCTCCCTCCTTTCCCGGCAGGCGGGCGTTCTTGATCACCAGGTCGGCGGGGGGGCTTTTGTCGTACTCCAGCGGCCCCTCCAGCAAGGATCGCGTATCCGGTTTGATGTCATCGATATTGAGAAGTTCCTTCTCCAGCTTCACGATATCCGGGTAGATGTTCTGCATTTTGGCCAGCAGACGGGCATCAGGCTTTCTTTGGCACGCCATTGATTCCTCCTTGTGAAAGTGAGGCTGATCCCGGAACAAGGAGTTCAACCGTTTCCGGGAATTGAGAGGAGATCGTTTTCCGCGGATTCCCGTCGATCGCCTCGTTTACCGGGCTACCGGAACGTCCCGGACGGTCCCGAAGTAGCTCCTGGTCACTCCCCGGATCGCCCAGAGGCCGGTCTCGGGCCGGAAGATCGCCGCGTCGTCCAGGGAGTTCCCGACAAAGTCTCCGCGGATTGGAATATCCAAGGTCTGGCCGAAATAGAAGCGGCTCACTCCCCGGACCGCCCACAATCCCGTCTCGGGTCGAAAGATCGCGATCCCGTCCCGGAAGGGGGAAGTGGACTTCCCGGACGCGTACCAGCGATAGGCGCCGGGGACCGGGCAGTCGCCTACCCTCCCGAAGTAGGCCCGGGTCAGGCCCCGCACCGCCCAGAGGCCGGTCTCGGGCCGGAAGATGGCGATCTCCCTCACCCCGTCTCCGGTGTAGTCCGCGGGGACCGGCAGATCGCCCTCCCGCCCGAAATAAACCCGGGTCAGCCCCCGCACCGACCACCTCCCCGATTCCGGCTGGAAGATCGCCGCCGCGACCCCGTCCCCGCGGTAATCGCCGGGGACCGGGATGTCGGAGTTGCCGCCGAAGTAGAAGCGGGTGAGGCCCTTGACCGCCCAGAGGCCGGTGGCCGGCCGGAAGATCCCGATCTGGGAGACCCCGTTTCCGGAG
>PWXJ01000029.1 GCA_003561965.1 PVC group bacterium | reverse complement strand
GCGGGGCGAACCGTTGACGGCCGCCGCCAGGTTGCCGTCGATCACGGCGTAGGCGGACTCGAAGGGAAAATCCTCGGTGGGGAGGACGGTCACGATCCTCTCGCCCCGGTACTCTTCCTCCCGAAAAAGCCGCTCGGGTTCCTCCTTCAGGGAGTCCCCGAGCCGGAAGACGATCTCCAGCAGGCGGGACCGGGTGCTGAGGCGGGCGAAGATCATCAGCGACTCCGGACCGCTCTCGCCGGCGGGGATGACCGCCAGGGCGATATCCCTCCCCGCCACCGACATTATCCGCTTCCGGTCGATCCGGAACCCCGCCCGAGCCCGGAAATCCTCCCCCGCCGCCGCCAGCCGGTCTTCGATCTCCTCTTCCCGCCAGAGCCGGGACCCCCGCCAGGACCGGAAGGCCCCGCCGGAGGTCAGCTTATCCCAGATCTCCTCCGCCGAACGGACCCGGATCAGCAACCCGGCCCGGGCCGGGACCAGGCCGTCCAGGGGGATCTCCCGAACCCGGGGGAGGGAGACCACCTCGACTACGCCTCTGCCGGTGACCGGGACCAGTCCCCGGAGGGCGGGGAAGATCAAGATCAGGGCCGCGGCGGCCAGGAGACCGGCGGAGATGAGAATCCAGAGCTTTTTCATTTCCAGTTCGGCCGGGGGAAAGGTTTCGCGCTCCTCCCCGGATACTCCACCCGGCTAATTTATCTCTTTTTCCGGCCGGGAGACAAGGGTTATTCCGGGAGGAAACAGGCCGCCCGGTGACCGGGGGCGATCGCGGTCAGCTCCGGCCTCTCTTGCCGGCAGCGGTCCTCCCGCCGGGGGCAGCGGGGGTAGAAATCGCAGACGGCCGGCGCCCCGTCTCCCTCCGTCCCCTCCCCGGCCGGGACCGAACCGGGCGGGGGGGCGTCCGGGTCGGGGACCGGGATCGAGGCCATCAGGGCCCGGGTGTAGGGGTGGGCCGGGCGGCGGTAGAGTTCGCGGCTGGAAGCCTCTTCGACGATCCGTCCCGAATACATCACCGCCACCCGGTCGGAGATATGCTCGACCACGCTCAGGTCGTGGGCGATGATCAGGTAGGCCAGGGAGAATTGTTCCTGGAGGTCGGCCAGGAGGTTGAGGATCTGGGCCTGGATCGAGACGTCGAGCGAGGAGACCGGCTCGTCGCAGAGGACGAAGGCCGGGTTCAGGGCCAGGGCCCGGGCGATCCCGATCCGCTGGCGCTGCCCGCCGGAGAACTCGTGGGGGTAGAGGGCGGCGGCCCCCGGCGGGAGGCCGACCGTCTCCAGCAGACCGGCCACCCGGGCCTCCCGTTCCCGCCGGGTCCCGACCCGGAAGTTGACCAGCCCCTCGGAGACGATCTCCCCCACCCGCATCCGGGGGTTGAGGGATCCGTAGGGGTCCTGGAAGATGATCTGCATCTCCTCCCGGACCTCTTTCAGTTCCCTCCCCCCCATCCGGAGCAGGTCCCGGCCCCGGAAGAGGACCTCGCCCCCGTCGGCCGGAATCAACCGGAGCAGCAGCCGTCCCAGGGTGGTCTTCCCGGAGCCGGTCTCCCCGACCACCCCCAGGGTCCGGCCCTGCTCGACCCGGAGGCTGACCCCGTCCACCGCCCGGATATAACCCGCCGTCCGCCTGAGGATCCCCCGCTTGACCGGGAAGTACTTCTTCAGGTCGCGGGCCTCGAGCAGAACCTCGTTCTCTCCCTTTTCACCTCTCATCCCGCACACTTACCATATTATTATTCACCGCAAAGTCGCAAAGAACGCAAAGAAAACGCAAAGAATTTTAAGGGTTCAAATTCGGGAATCATCTCCCGGTTCAATGACATATAACATTCCCGGCCGCAATTCTTTTCGTATTTTGAACCGCGAAGACGCAAAGAACGCAAAGAAAACGCAAAGAATTTTAAGAGTTTAAAATCGGGAACCATTTCCCGGTTCAATGACTGATAAAATTTCCGGCCGCAATTCTTTTCCTATTTTTAACCGCGAAGACGCAAAGGACGCAAAGAGTGTTTTAGTTATTTAATTCCGAGAGAAATTCTGACTCCGGGTTACTGTGAGTATGGAGCCGATCCGGGTTTTTCGAATTGCAACCCTTAATCTTTCTCTGCGTTCCTTTGCGTTCTTTGCGACTTTGCGGTGATAAATTTATTCCAGTGGAAAGTGGCACTCCACCCGGTGGCCTTCCCCGACTTCCCGGGGGGCCGGGCTCTCCCGCCGGCAGACCTCCCCGGCCCGGGGGCAGCGGGGATGGAAGGAGCAGCCGGCCGGGATCCGGCTCAGGGTGGGGACCGCCCCCCGGACGGCCGCCAGCCGCCGCTTCTCCTCCCCCAGCCGGGGGACGGAATCGAGCAGCCCCCGGGTGTAGGGATGGGCGGGGGCCTTGAAGAGCCGCCGGGTGGCCGCGGCCTCGACGATCCGGCCCAGGTACATCACCGCCACCCGCTCGGTCGCCTGGGCGACCACCCCCAGGTCGTGGGTGACCAGAAGGACCGCCATCTCGTAACGGTCCCGGAGGCGGGAGATCAGACCGAGGATCCGGGCCTGGACGGTGACGTCGAGGGCGGTGGTCGGCTCGTCGGCGATCAGGACCTTCGGGTTGCAGGCCAGGGCGATGGCGATCATCACCCGCTGCCGCTGTCCCCCGGAGAGCTGGTGGGGATAATCAAAGTAGCGGCTCTCCGGGTCGGGGAGGTTGACGTCGCGGAGCAGCCCGATCACCCTCTCCCGGACGGCCTTCTTCCCCAACGGCTCGTGGACCCGGATCGCCTCCCGGACCTGCTCCCCGATCGTAAAGACCGGGTTGAGCGAGGTCATCGGCTCCTGGAAGATCATCCCCAGCTCCCGGCCCCGGATCCGGCGCATCCGGCTTTCCGGCAGGGAGAGCAGTTCCAGCGGGCCGCCCCCGCTCCGGTCAAGCCGGACGCTTCCGGCGACGATCCGCCCCGGGCGGGGAACCAGCCGCATCAGGGAGAGGGCGGTCACGGTCTTGCCGCAGCCCGACTCCCCGACCAGCCCCAGGGTCCGGCCGCGGGAGAGAGAGAAATCCACCCCCCGGACGGCCGGGAGGACCCGTTTCTCGATCCCGAAATGGGTCCTCAGCCCGGAGACCTCGAGCACGGGATTCATCGTCTCTCCCCCCGCAGCCGCGGATCGAGCCCGTCCCGGACGGCGTCGCCGAAGATATGCAGGGTCAGGCTGATGAAGAAGATGGCGGCCGTGGCCGCCGCCAGCTGCCACCAGACCCCCCGGAAGAGCTCCAGTTTAGCGTCGTCGATCATCACCCCCCAGCTGGGGACGTGCTTCACCCCCAGCCCGAGAAAACTCAGGATCACCTCGGCGTGGATGTAGCTGACGAACCCTAGCGAGAAGGTGATCACGGCCAGGTGAACCACGTTGGGAAGGATCTGACGGACGATCAGCCGGCCGGGAGAAGAGCCCAGGGCTCGGGCGGCGAGTACGTACTCCCGCTCCCGGTGCTTGATCGCCTCCCCCCGGATCAACCGGCAGAGCCCGACCCAGCCGGTCAGCCCGAGGGCCAGAGAGACGGCGTTGATCCCCCGGATCCGGAATTCGGCCCCGAACAGGGTGAAGGTCCGGTCCTGGAGGACAAAGGCGAAGGCCAGGATCAGCAGGATGTAGGGGATCGACTGCAGGGTGCTGAACAGCCAGGTGATCAGATCGTCGATCCAGCCCCCGAAATAACCCGCCAGCAGGCCGAGGACCAGCCCGATGACCAGGGCCAGGACCGAGGCGGTCAGGGCGACCGAGACCGCGACCCGGGTCCCGTAAACCGTCTTGGCCAGGACGTCCCGGCCGTAGATATCGGTCCCGAAGGGATGGGCCCGGGAGGGCGGGCGGTAGGCCATCTCGAAGTTCTCCGTCTCCCAGTCGGGGGTCTTCCAGCCGGTAAAACCCCAGAGGGCCACCGCCAGGTAGAAGAGGATCACGGCCAGGGAGACCGCCGCCCGGGGGCGCCGGAGCACCTCCCGCCCCGCCGAGAGCCAGTAGTTCCGGGATTTCTCCGGCGCGGTCATATCATTTCAGGGTGACCCTCGGATCGACCAGGGCGTAGAGGAGGTCGGTCACCAGCAGCGCTCCCAGGTAGATAACCGCCCCGACAAAGGTCAGGGCGTTGATCACCGGCCAGTCGGCGCCGGCCACGGCGTCCACCAGCATAAAACCGAGTCCCGGGATGGAGAAGAACCTCTCCAGGAGCAGCGAACCGAGAAAGAGAAAGGGGATCACCACCACCACCTGGGTGATGATCGGGATCAGGGCGTTCTTCAGGACGTGTCCGAACATCACCCCCCCCTCCCCCACTCCCTTGGCCCGGGCGGTCCGGACGTAGTCGGCCCGGGTCTCGTCGAGGATCACGGTCCGGTAGAACCTGACCCCGGCCCCCAGCCCGGCGGCCACCCCGAGGAGGACCGGGAGGGCGACATAGCGGACCACGGAAAAACCGAACCGCTCCGGGTAGCCGTAGATCGGGAAGAGCCCCCAGCGCCCGGCCAGGTAGGCCTGGCCGAAGATGATCAGGGCCAGGTAAGGGACGGAGATCCCGAGGACCGAGAGCACCACCACCGTCCGGTCGAACCGGCTGTTCCGGCGGAAGGCGCAGAGCATCGCGATGGTGATCTGGAGAAAGAGGCCGATGATGAAGGCGGGAACCGTCAGGGAGAGCGAGGGGCCGGCCCCGCTCCGGATCATCTCCGAGATCGACCGGCGGTACTGCTCGGAACGGCCGAACCGGAAGGTGAAGGTGGAGGCGAAGTGACCGAAGAGCTGGTTGCGGGCAAAGCCATCCAGGTCCCCGGCCAGCAGCCGGCCAGGCTGAGGCCAGAGCGGGCGGTCGAAACCGAGCTGGACCCGCAGCTCCTCCTTCTGCTCCTCGGTGGCGTAGCGTCCGGCGACCCGGTCGACCGGGTCGCCCCCGACCACCCGGAAGAGGAGAAAGGTAATCAGGGCGATCCCGATCAGGATCGGGACCAAGTAGAGTATCCGGCGGATGAAGTAGGAGAGCATAATTGTCAGTTATTTTCTCTTAGACGTCCGGTTTTAACGGCAAAATTCAAGGTTTAAGCTCTCCACAGGGGGTATTTTAGACACAATACATTGGTTTACAACGAGTCGGGCAGGTCCGACCTCACCCGCTGAAACTTCATCGTCCCGTAGAGGAAGTCGTGGGGGTAGTAGTTCTGCAACCGGTCGTGGTAGAGGGCGTAGATCACCCGGTAGGTGGTGAAGATCCAGGGGCAGTCCTCGATCAGGATGTCCTCCATCCGGTGGTAGAGGGGGATCCGCTCCTCCGGGTCGGCGAGGGCGATCGCCTCCTCGTAGAGGGCGTCGAACTCGGGGTTGCTGTAATTGCTGGAGTTGGGACCGGGGGAGCGGTGGGGGCCGTAGAAGAGCAGGAGGAAGTTCTGGGCGTCGGGGTAGTCGGCCAGCCAGCCGAGGGAGAAGATCTGGTGGGAGCGGGTCTTGGCGGCGTCCTGGAACTTCGGCCAGGTCATATAATCGACCTCGATCTCCAGCCCCAGCCGGCTCATCTGGATCCGGAAGTACTCCCCCATCTGCCGGGCGGTGGTATCGGTCCCCGGCATCGCCAGGCGGAGGACCGGGATCGGACCGCCGGCGATCTCTTCGGCTTCCTCCAGCAGCCCCCGGGCCCGGTCGAGGTCATAGCGGGTGTAGGGGTTGCCCTTCTCTTCCCGGAACCCCGGGATCATCGGGGGGATCGGCCCGGTGGGGACCATCCCCCGGCCGTTGAGGAAGGTCTCGATGTAGGTCTCCCGGTCGAAGGCCAGGGACATCGCCTGCCTCAGCGGGCGGTTCTCCCCGACCACCGGGTCCTCCATATTGAAACCGTAGTAGAAGATCGAGGGGTCCTCGGCCTTGATCAGCCGGATCCCTCTCGCCTTCATCGCCGGGGAGAGCTCCCGGTCGGTGGTGATCACCTGGTCGAAGTTGTCCTTGGGGATTCCGGACGAGTCGATCTTCCCGGCCAGGAAGGCCAGCCAGAGCGGCTGGGCCTCCTCGATCACCGTCCACTCGATCCGGTCGATGAAGGGGATCTCCCGGCCGGCGTCTTCAAGCAGGCCCCGTTCGGCCAGCTCCTCCGCCGCCCGGTCGGGGTAGAGCTCCCGGCGGAAGTTCTCGTTGCGGACCATCGAGAACCGGTTGGAGCGGTAATTGCCGACCAGCCGGAAGGGCCCGGTCCCCACCGGGTGGTTGACCAGGTCTTCCCCGTACTTCTCCAGGGCTTCCCGGGCCACCGGGGCGGTGGGGAGATGGGCCAGCCAGTAGAGGAGGAAGTTGTGGGGCCGGACCAGCCTGATCTCCAGGGTGTGGGGGTCGGGGGCCCGCAGCCCGGCCACCGGAAGATCGTAATCGACCCGGTCGACCTCCGCGGTGTAAGCCCGGAACTCGTCGAGCCCCTCCACGTAGCCGGCGAAGATCGAGGAGTAGTTGGTGGAGCGGTTGTTAAGGTCGGCCATCCGCTTCCAGGCGAGGATGAAATCGTCGGCCGTCAGCTCCCGCCCCTCCCCCCCCGGAAAGGCCGGGTCGTCGGCGAAATAGACCCCCCGCCGGATCGGGATCGTGTAGGTCAGGCCGTCCTCCGAGATCTCGGGGAAGTCCTCGGCCAGCTGGGGCAGCAGCCGGTAGGGCCGCTCCAGGTAGGCGTAGGTATAGAGGGTCTCGAAGATCTGCCCCCCGACCGCGGCGCTGGTGGTGTCCCCGATGTCGTGGGGGTCGAGACCCCGGATCTTCGCCCCCAGGGCGGCCCGGCGGACCATCACCCCCTCCTCCCCGACCCCGGCGGGACGGTAGAAGAAGGGGACCGAGAGGAAGAGCCCGAGCAGGACCAGGGCGACGACCCCGAGGATCAGCCAGAGTTTCATTTGATGGTAGTCTGGAAAAATTTACAGTGTGAGAGATATCCCGGCCGGAAAGAAATAACCTATTTCCATCAGTCGGGACTTTATAACAAGACCGGGCGTTTAATTATAGCAGAATATCTCTTCCGGGCAAACCGATCCGAACGGACACCGGCGGAGAGGGAAAGTTTTTTTCTCCCCGAACTTGCCTGATCCCGATCCGCCGTGTATATTAACTTCACTTGATTTCAACCGCCGGCGGCCGGTTTTTGTCAACCGGGAACCGGCGGGATATTATCCCGAAATCGAAAGCTAATTCAAGACCGCCGCCGCCACTGCCGGCCGGAAAACGGGGGGAAGGAGAGAAGTGAAAAAGATACTGGTCGCCGAGGATGACGAAATATCCCGGGAGATAATTGTCAAGCTGGTGGAGGCGATGGGCCATATCGCCATCCAGTGCTCCAACGGAAAGATCGCCCTGGAAATACTGATCGACAACCCGGATGTCCGGCTGCTGATCTGCGACGTGATGATGCCGGAACTCGACGGGATGATGCTGATCAAGATCCTCCGGGGGAAGAAAAATTACGAGGAATTCCCGATCATCATCATCTCCGGGGTGGCGGTCCTCAACGATATCAACCACCTGCTGGAACTCGGCCCGGCGATTTTTCTCGACAAGCCCCTGGATACCGGGAAGCTGAAACGGAAGATCGCCGAGATGCTGCCGGCGGAGTAAGGCCGGAGCCGCCCGGGCGACCAGGAATGACCTCCCCCCCCGCGGAAAAGACGGCCGCCGACCCCGTCTCCGACCTGGCCGGACGGGGAGACCGGCTCTTCAAGAGCGGCGATCACCGGGCGGCGCTCCGGGCCTACGAAGCAGCCCTCGATCTCAACCCGGAAGCCCCGGTCTCGCTCCTGGCCAAGGCCGCCCTCCTCTCCCGCCTG
>PWXJ01000023.1 GCA_003561965.1 PVC group bacterium | reverse complement strand
CCTTTCCCGACCTGGTCAAGGCCGCCGACGACCGCTACCACTGGTACACCGATATGGCCGCCCGGGCGATTTTGGAGAGCGAGAAGCCGATCCGCCTGGTGATCATCGCCGGCCCCTCCAGTTCCGGCAAGACCACCACCACCAACAAGATCGCCGAACGGCTCCAGGAGAAGAACCTGAAGCTGGTCCCGATGGTCCTGGACAATTACTTCTTCGATCTCGAGATGCACCCCAAGGACGAATACGGCGACTACGACTTCGAGACCCCCCAGGCCCTCGACCTGCCCCTGATCAACAAGCACCTGGGCGAACTGCTGGCCGGCAAGGAAATCCAGATGCCGATCTACAACTTCAAGACCGGCCTGAGGGAGAAGGAGACGATTCCGCTGAAGATCGGGGAGGACGAGATCATCCTGATCGACAGCCTCCACGGCCTCTACGGGCCGATGACCGAGTCGGTCCCGGCGGAGAACAAGTTCCGGCTCTACATCGAGACCCTCTCCCAGCTCAAGGACCTCAACGGGGAGTGGACCCGCTGGACCGACATCCGGCTGCTGCGGAGGATGGTCCGGGACAGCTGGCACCGGAGCTACTCCCCGGTGGCCACCATCGGCCACTGGCACTACGTCCGGAAGAGCGAGATGCGGCATATCGTCCCCTTCATCACCGATACCGACTTTGTGGTCAACGGGGCGCTGGCCTACGAACTTCCGATCCACAAGAAGTACTCCTTCTCCCACCTGAAGGCGGCGATGGAGAAGTTCGGCGACGACCCCGGCAAGCGGGACGCCTACCTGCGGGCCAAGAGAGTCCATAAACTGCTCGACACGATAACAACCGTCGAGGACGACTCCTGTGTCCCGAAGAAGTCGCTGCTCCGCGAGTTCATCGGCGGCAGCGATTACAAGTACTGATCCCGCCCGGCCCGACCAACCCGTCACCCGCGGCCGCCTGAAGAGGCGGGCCGCGGGCGGCGGGTTTTTTTCAGGGCCCGGAGGAGGCCGCCGACCTCTTCGATCTTCAGGACCAGGGCGGCGAGCAGGAACACGGCCAGGCCGGAACCGACCGGGACGGCGACCGCCAGGAGCCGGGCGGGAAGCGCCGCTTCCGGGAGCCGGCCGGAGAGCAGCGAGAGGCTGAGCCGGCAGGCCAGCCCCAGCGCCGCCGCGGCCGGCAGCAGCCGTCCGAGAAAGGAGACCAGCTCCCGGCCCCGGACCGGCCCCAGTCGTGTCCGGAAGAGGTAATAGAGCGTTGCCGCGTTGAGGAGGGCGGCCAGGCTGGTCGAGAGGGCGAGGCCGCCTTCCCGGAGGTGGGCCCGCAGCCAGGGGTGGAAGACCACCGCCAGGTTCAGCCCCAGGTTGAGGAGCATCGCGCCGAAAGCGACCTTGACCGGGGTCCGGGTATCCTGGCAGGAGTAGAACCCCTGGGTGACGATCTTCAGGGCGGCGAAGGCGGGGAGGCCGAAGCTGTACCAGAGCAGTACCCAGGCGGTATCCGCGGCCGATTCGGCGCCGAAGGCCCCCCGCTGGAAGAGCAGGGCGATGATCGGGCGCCGCAAGACGATCAGGCCGACCGCCGCCGGGACGGTGATCAACAGAACGTTGCGGAGACCGTGGGAGAAGGCGCCGATGAACTCCTCCTTCTCACCCCGGGCCATCAGGCGGGCCATCACCGGCAGTACCGCGGTGGCGAAGGCCAGCCCGAAGACCCCCAGGGGGAACTGGACCAGGCGGTTGGCGTAAAACAGGGCGGCCGGGGCCCCGGGCCCGATTACCAGGGCCAGGAAACCGTCGACCGCGGTGTTGAGCTGGAAGACGGCGAAGCCGAGGATCCCCGGTCCCATCAGGAGAACGATCTTTCTCACCGCCGGTTCGCCCCAGTCCGGGATGAACCTGAAGGGAAAGCCCTTCTTTTTCAGGACCGGGAGCTGGACCCCGAGCTGGATCGCCCCGCCGATCAGCACCCCGACCGCCAGCCCGAAGATCCGCCGTTCCGGCTGGTCGCCGAACCGGGGACAGAGCAGGAAGAGGGAGGCGATCCAGACCAGGTTGAGGATCACCGGGGAGAAGGCGGGGACGACGAAGTGCTTGAGGCTGTTGAGGATCGCCATCGCCAGGCCGACCAGGCAGATGAAGAAGAGATAGGGGAGCATCACCCGGAGGAGCCGGAAGACCAGGAGAAACCGCTCGCTGAGTTCAAAGGTCCCGGTGATCATCCAGATCAGGATAAACCCCAACACCACCAGCGCCCCCAGAACCAGGGTGGTAAGGGAGAAGATGACCGAGGCCACCCGCCAGCCCGCTTCCCGGCCCCGCTTTTCCCGGTACTCGGTAAAGACCGGGACGAAGGCGGCGGTCAGGGCCCCCTCCCCCAGGAGCTTCCGGAAGAGGTTGGGGATGGTGAAGGCGACCACGAAGGCGGAGAGGGCGGTCCCGGTTCCGAAGAAGCCGGCGGTCAGGATATCCCGGACCAGCCCCAGGACCCGGCTGACCAGGGTGGCGCCGCCGACCACGCCGGCCGAGCGGGTGATGTCATAAGCGGTGGCCGCCCCGGAACGGGCTTTTTCCCCTTGACCGGGCGGGTGATTGTTCATATAGTCGGCGTTTCCTTGATGGCTAAAATTCAATTCGGGTAACACAGACAAGAAGGTCTGTGCTGCGACAGGAGACAATCACTATGCCCCAGTCAGCTTCAGCCGCCAAGCGGCTCCGCCAGAACACCGCCCGGCGGGAGAGGAACCGGGCGGGAAGAGCCCGCCTCCGGACCCAGCTCCGGGCCTTCGAGAAGGCCGTCCGGAGCGGCGACCGGGACCAGGCCCGGGCGGAACTGCTCAAGTCCCACTCCCTGCTCGACAAGGCCGCCGGGAAGGGGCTGCTCAAGAAGAATTACTCCGCCCGGAAGAAATCCCGGCTGACCCGCGCCTTTGACTCCCTGGCCGGGGAAACCGGGGCCGCCGAGAAAACGGCGGAGTGAGCCGGGCATCTTCCCCCCCTCCTTAGCCCCTTCCCCCTATTTCCCGGTTCCCGAGAGGTCGACCAGGAGTCTTTCCAGGGCCAGGCGGGGGTCCTTCTCCCCGCCCTTGACGGCCCAGTCGGTCTCGACCAGCCGGCGGTACCAGCAAGCGATCCTCCCCCCCCCAAGGCTTCTGACCTGCCGGATAAACTGCTCCCGGTAGAAACGTACCCCGGCGGCTTCCAGGGCCGCCCCGGCATCTTTCGATCGGCCGTAAGCGTCCACCCCCAGCCAGAGTTTCCGGACCGAACTCGAGATCAGGGCCAGGAGCTTCACGGGCGCCTCGCCTTCGTCCAGCAAGCGGTTGAGGAGGGCGAGGGCCTCCCCGGCTTTCCCGGCGGCGGCCAGCTCGGTCAGGTTGAAGACCGTTCCCTCCTGTCCGACCCCGATCAGTTCCCGGAGTTCCCGGTCGGTGACGCTCCCTCCCTTTCCCCGGTAAAGGAACAGTCTCTCCAGGCCGGCGGCGATCGCCCCCGGGTCGTTCCCGGCGGCGATCGCGCACCGGTCGAGCTGTTTCGGGGAGAGCCGGAGACCGTGCCGGGCGGCTTCCTCCCCGACCCATTTCCGCAGCTGCTTGCCCTTGAGAGGGGAGAAATTTTTCTGGTACCCGGAGGGAAGAAGTTTCTTCTGCTTCCACTCGGGGGACGCCTTGTTGACCAGGAAGACCAGGCAGGAGCCGGGTTCGGGTCCGGCAAAATAATCTTCCATCTTCCGCCACTCCCCGGCCGGGAAGTCCTCCGCGCCGTCAACCACCACCAGGCGGGAGGGCCCGCCGCCGGCCGGGGCGGCGGAGAAGAGATCCCAGGCCGGGGTCCGGACGGCGTCGAGAACCCGGGCGGCGTCGACCTCCCCGGCCAGGAGGTACTCGTAGTTGAGGGAATTATCGTCCCCGGAGAGGAGGATGTCCTTGATTTCGGCCAGGTATTCCCGCTTCCGGTACCAGTCCTCGCCGACCAGGCAGTATACCGGCTGGAGCTTTTTCATAACTGAATACCTGGCTTTTCTGGAGACGGACTGAACCGGAAAGGACCTGAAGGACCACAAGGACTTAAAGGACGCCTCGATTTCTTTCTTAACTGGGGATCTCGGCTACCAGATCGCCACCACGGCGTCGACGATGTTCCGGGCCAGGTCCTGGAAGGCCCGGGGGCGGGCGGCCGCTTCCGCCGAGGCGAGATCTCCCTCGAGAAAGAAATCCGCGTACCCCTCAATTCGCTCCGCCGCCAGCAACTCCTCCCCGGTTGACCGGTCCCGGAAGGCAACTGTCGCGATCACGTAGAGCCGGTATTCCTCGACTTCGGTCTCCCCCCGTTCGGTGTACCCGAGAACCCGGCGGCGCCAGCCGGTGATCGTCCCGGTTATGATGGTGTCGGCATCCTCCTCCCCGACCGGGCGGAGGTTACCGTCCCGGCGAAACTGGGTAATCACCGAATCGGTCAGGTCGACCTCGATCCCCGGCTCGTAGGTCTCGTTTTCAAAGGTGGGGACGTAAACCGTCCGCAGGTGCCCCGGGAGGGTGGTCCCGAGCCGGTAAGGGCCGCAGGAGAGGGCGGTCAGTATTGCCAGGGTAACGGCCAGCGGCGGAACTATCAGTCCGGGCGGAACCCGGGGCCTGTCCCCGGAACCCGGCTTTTTTTCCCGTCCGAAGTTCACCACCGGAGATCCCGAGCTATTCCTCATCCAGCTTCTCCAGTTTCTTCCGGGCCGATTCGGCGTATTTTGAATCCGGGTAGTTATCGACCACCTCCCGGTAGTAGAGCCGGGCCCCGGTTACCGAACCCCTTCTCTGGTAGTAGCGGGCGATGTCGTAGGCTTTCTTCGCCCGCCGGTCCCGGAGATTGCCGATCATCTCCTCCGCCCCGGAACGGCGGGGATGATCGGGGAACGAATTGACAAATCGGCGCAGGTGCCTCAGCGCCTCGTCCACCTCCCGCTGATCGTAGTCCGCCCGGCGGGCCTCCCGGTAATGACAGGCCCCCAGCCCGAAGAGGGCGGAGGGGAAGACCTCGCTGCCGGGATAATTGACCAGGACCTGCTCGTACTCCAGGATGGCTTCCAGGTTTCGTCCCCGCAATTCCAGGGACCGGGCCAGGCCGTACTGGGCCCGGGGGGCGACCGGGCTGAAGGTGGCGTTATTGACCACGGTCCGGAAGATCTCTTCCGCCCGGCTGAGCCCGGAACGGATCCGGAGAAAGAGGAACCAGCGTTTTCTCCCCTCCAGGTAAGCCTCCCCGATCTCGTACTGGCGGCGGAGGATCTCGCCCAGTTCCCCCTGGCCGGGGTAATCCTCGAGCAGGGTCTGGTAAGCCTGAAAGGCCCGGTAGAGCCTGTCCAGCTTTTCCAGGCAGACCCCGATCCGGAACTGGGCCTCGGGGGCCGGGGTCGAGCCGGGGTATTCCCCGACCAATTCCCGGTAAGCTCTGAGGGCCCGGCGGTACTCACCCCGGGCTTGGCGGGATTGCCCTTCCTCCCAGAGGCGGCGGGCGGACTCTTCCCGGGCGGCCTCGATCTCCATCCCGGGTTCGACCACCCCGACCGTCCCCCGGCAGGAGGAGAAAAGCAGGGGAAGAATGATCAGCACGGCCAACGAATAAATTACCCGACGTGTTTTCATAGATTCTCGAACGTTCAGTATATGGTGTTATGCCGGAACCGACAACCGATTTAGGGTTTCAGGCTGCAGGTGTTCAGGGGTTCAGGTCCGGGGGTACTGCCCTAACAGCCTACAGCCTAACACCTACAGTCTTAATCCCCAAATAAGCAGGCCGAGGACGATCCGGCTGTAGATCCCGGCCATCAGGTCGTCGGCCATCACCCCCCAGCCGGCCGGGAGTCTTTCCAGCTTCCGGATGGGAAAGGGCTTGGCCACGTCAAAGACCCGGTTGAGAATAAACCCGGCGGCCAGAATCAACGGGGTCACCGGCAGGGCGAGAAAGGTGATAAAGACGCTGAAGGCCTCGTCGATCACGATCCGGTGATCGTCCCGCTGCCGCCATTCCTTCTCCGCCCGGGTCGACAACTGGACCCCGGCCAGAAAAAAAACCGCCAGGAAGATCAGGTAGCCGGCGGACAGCTCCGGCCAGGACCCGGGGACGAAACCGGGAAATGCCCACCTCAGCAGGAGCAGACCCCCCACCCCGCCGGCCGCCCCGACCGTCCCCGGAGCGACCGGAGAATAGCCGAGGCCGAAGACCCCGGCCAGCAACTTCACCCCCCGGCCCCGCCGCCTGGATGATCTCACTCTCGCCCCTCCTTCCCCGGCGGCGATTCCGGGTTTCCGGCCAGGTCGGAAAGGATCCGGGAATTCCGGATCAGGTAGTAGCAGCCGGAGGTCAGGGTGAAGGCCGCGGTGATCCCGACCAGGAGCAGGACCAGGGGCCGGTACTCGGCCATCTCGACCCGGGAATCGTAGTAGAGGCAGAGATAGACCAGGACGGCGCAGACGGTGAAGACCTGGGAGAGGGTCTTGTGCTTGCCCCAGCGGCCGGCGGGGATGATCTTTCCCTGCCCGGCCGCCACCAGTCTCAGTCCGGTGATCGCGAACTCCCGGCTGACGATGATGATCGCCAGCCAGGCGGGGAGTCTCAGTTCATCCAGGCCGACGAAGATGATGAAGGCCGAGGAGATCAGGATCTTGTCGGCCAGGGGGTCGAGCAGCTTCCCGGCGACGGTGATCTCACCCCGGGACCGGGCCAGGAGCCCGTCGAAAAAGTCGGTGATCATCGCCAGCAGGAAGAGGACCAGGGCGGCGGTGTAGTTCCCGGTGAAGGAGACCGAGAGCAGGACGACGAAGAGCGGCGTCGCCAGGAGCCGGGCGAGGGTCAGTTTATTCGGCAAATTCATAAACAATTTCTCCGGGAGAAATCTGCCGCTCAGTATATTATCAAAAGCGCCGAGATCAAGTAATACTTGGGGGGCCGGGAAATGGCCTCAATCAACCCTGACCCCGTAGAGGTCGTAATCCGACGAGCCGGTTATCCTGACCTCGATTATCTCCCCGATCCGGGTCCCCTCCCCTTCCACCACCACCAGCCCGTCGATCTCCGGGGCCTGGAAGGATCCGCGGGCGACCATCAGGGGAGAACCTTTCTCGGGGAACGGACCGTCAACCAGGACTTTCAGCACCCGGCCCCTCCGGCCCCGGAGGAGTCCGGCGGAGACCTCCCGCTGGCTCTCCATCAGGGCCTGGCGGCGGCGGCGGACGACCGAGGCCGGTGGACCGGGCCCCAGCCGATCGGCCCCGGTCCCCTTCTCCCGGGAATAACCGAAGACGCCCAGATGATCGAACTTCCGCCGGCGGACGAAACCGGCCAGTTTATCGAACTCGGCCTCCCCTTCCCCGGGGAAGCCGACCATCAGGGTCGTCCGGAGACTGATCCCCTCCACCAGTTCCCGGGCCCGGTCAAGCAGCCGCTCGATCCGGCGGGAATCGATCTTCCTCCCCATCCGCTCCAGGATCCGGTCGTCGATATGCTGGATCGGGATATCGAGATAGGGACAGACCTTGTCCAGGGCGGCGACGGCCCGGAGGAGTTCGTCGTCGATATTCCGGGGGTGGGCGTAGAGGATCCGGATCCAGTCCAGTCCTTCGATCTCCTGTAATTTTTCCAGCAGACCGGGAAGTCCTCCCCGGCCGGCCGGTGACCGGGCGTAGCGGGCGGTGTCCTGGGCGATCAGGACCAGTTCCCTCGCCCCCCGGCCGGCCAGCCGCCGGGCCTCCTCCACGACCCGGGAAATCGGGCGCTCCCGGTAGGGACCGCGGAGGGAGGGGATCAGGCAGTAGGAGCAGCGGTTGTCGCAGCCGTCGGCGATCCGGAGATAGGCCCAGTGACGGGGGGTGGAGACCAGGCGGGG
>PWXJ01000221.1 GCA_003561965.1 PVC group bacterium | reverse complement strand
TGCGGGAGACGATCATCGCGTTGAAGAGGAGGTAGTTCTGGGGCATCACCAGGATCACCAGGCCGAGCAGCTTGAAGACCGGGATCGCGTCGAGATACTCCTTCCCGAAGAGCATCAGGATCAGCTCGTCGCCAAGGAAGAAACAGTAAAGCGCGAGGAGGAAGGAGAGAACGAAGAAATACCGGCTCAGGGTCCGGGTGATCTTGGCCACCCGGTCCCGGTCGTCCCGGAAGAGCCGGGAGAGCAGGGGAAAGATCGCCCCCATCATCGCGATGATCACCGTTCTCTCCAGGGCCATATAGGGGAGGGTGGCCACGCTGTACTGCCCGGCCCCCGAGGAGCCGACCGTCCTCTGGAGGACGATCCGGGTCATCTCGTGGAAGGAGTTGAAGAAGATCGCCAGCCCGATCGGGAGCCCGCCCAGGACCAGGGGCCGGACCAGCGACCGGTCGAAGCGGAGCCGGGTCCCGGGGAATTTCTTCACCGCCAGAAACCAGGCGAGACAGACGAACCCGGCGGTGGCCAGCAGGTAGAGCCAGGCGATCCGGACCACCCCCCAGCCGAGATAGACGGCGAGAAAGACCAGGAACATCAGGGCCAGGTCCTTGGAGGTATTGGCCAGGGCCTCGTAACCCATCTTCTCCCGGGAACGGAACTGGATGACGAAGTTGGTCCCGACCGAGGAGAGGAGGTAGATGCCGAGGGCGATAAAGACCAGCCAGGCGATCTCGTCCCGGTAGCCGAAACCGTAAACCAGGACCAGGGCGGCCAGGATACTGCCGAGGGCGAAGATGCCCTGGAGGGAGAGGACCGTACCCAGGTAGCGTCCGATCTCCCCCGGCCGGGGGGAACACTCCCGGATGGCGATCTGGCTCATCCCCAGCGAACAGAGGATGGCCAGGAGGGAGGCCAGGGACCGGGCCACCGCCCAGTTACCGTAATGGTACTCCCCCAGGTAGCGGGCCAGGACCACCCCCAGGGCCATCGAGAGCGCCAGGCGGACCGCCCGGCTCAAGATCAGGGCGGCGGTGTTCCCGGTCAGCCGCTTGATCTCGCTCATCGCCCGACCCCGGACTTCAGGGCGGCGATCAGGGCGTCCACCACCTCCCCGGGCGGATAGCGGCCGACCGCCTCCCCCTTCCGGAAGAGGAGCGCCGACTCCCACCCCCCGGCGATCCCGATCTCGGCCCGGCGGGCCTCCCCGGGGCCGTTGACCTCGCAGCCCATCACCGCCACCCGGAGGCCGGCCAACCGCTCTTTCCCGGGGAAGGCGGCCAGCCCCGCCTCGACCTCGGAGACCAGGGAGGCCAGGTCGATCCGGGTCCGGCCGCAGGTCGGGCAGCTGACGATCAGCGGCCCGAAGTTCCTTAACCCCAGGGTCTGGAGGATCTCTTTCGCCACCCGGACCTCGCGGACCGGCGAAGCGGTCAGGGAGACCCGGACGGTGTCGCCGATCCCCTCGAGCAGGAGCATCGAGATCCCGATCGCCGAGCGGACGGTCCCGGGCAGTTCCGGCCCGGCCTCGGTGATCCCGATATGGAGGGGAAAGTCGGTCCTCTCGGCGAGGAGCCGGTAGGCCGTCCGGGTGGTGAAGACGTCAAAGGCCTTGACCGAGACCTTGATCTCCCCGTAACCCTCCCGCTCGATGACCGCCGCCTCTTTCAGGGCGGACTCGACCAGGGCCTCCGGGGTCGGACCGCCGTACTTCTCTTCCAGGTCCCGGCTCAGGGAGCCCTCGTTGGCCCCGACCCGGATCGGCAGCTTCTTCTCCCGGCAGGCCCGGACCACCTCCTTGACCTTCCAGGCGGCCCCGATATTCCCCGGGTTGATCCGCAGCCCCGCCGCCCCGGCCGCCGCCGCGGCCAGGGCCAGCCGGTGGTCAAAGTGGATGTCGGCGATCACCGGCAACGGCGAGCGGCGGCAGATCTCCCCCAGGGCCTCCGCGGCGGCGGAATCGGGGACCGCCACCCGGACGATCTCGCAGCCGGCCGCGGCCAGCTCCCCGATCTGCTCCAGGGTCGCCGCCGCGTCCCGGGTGTCGGTCTTGGTCATCGACTGGACCGAAATCGGGGCGCCATCCCCGACCGGGACCGGCCCGACCATAACCCGCCTGGTCCGCCGTCTCTCCATAAGCCTTGCCTGCTTACTTATTGCTGCTGATTACCGATTACCGCTTACTGATTACTGATTACCGATTACCGCCGCTCAATATCCCAGCACCCGGAGGATATCCTTGTAGGTGATCAGGAGAATCAGGGCGGCGATCACCGCCAGGCCGATCTGCTGGGCGGCCAGGACGAACCGGGGCGGGAGCGGCCGGCGGAGGATCCCCTCGAGACCGAAGAAGAGCAGGTGCCCGCCGTCGAGGACCGGGAGGGGGACCAGGTTGATCAGGCCGAGGTTGACGCTGATCAGGGCCAGGAGGATCAGGAAGTCCGACAGCCCCCGGACGTAACTGGTCACCTGGTAGATCATTACCGGGCCGCCGACCGCCGCCCCGCCCAGCCGGCCGGTCAGCAGCAGGTAGAAGACTTCCAGCACCTCGACCGCCCTGGTAACTCCCATCCTTAAACCGGCCGGGATCGCCGCCAGGCCGTAATAGCGGGTCAGAACGGTTTGGCGGTCGTAATCCAGCTGGACCCCGGGGATCACCGCCCGGCTGGAGACCGGGACCCTCACCGTGATCCGGGAGGCCGGCCGGAGGGCGAACCAGCGCGAACGGCGGAGGGTCAGGATAAGCTCCTCCCCCGGGGAGGCGGCCGAGATCCGATCGGCGACTTCTTCCGGGAGAACCGGACGGCCGTCGATCTCCACCACCCGGTCGCCCCTCTGGAGTTTTTCCACCTCCCCTTCCGCCCGGGGATCGGTCCCGATCACCCGATCCCGGTCCAGGTAGAGGCCGGGGATAAACACCGGAAATTCGGTCGGGACCGAGACCTCGAAGCGCTCTTCCGTCTCCGGGCGGAGGACCTCCAGGCTGACCGGACCGCGGGTATGCTCGCCGAGTATCTCCCGGACGGCCCCCGGGGCCGGCAGCGGGCGGCCGTCGAGACTGATCAGGATATCGCCCGCTTCCAGGCCCGCCCGGGCCGGCGGCGAATCGGGGAAGATCCCGCTCACAACCACCTTCCCGGCGGGGGCGATCCCGATCTGGGAAAATCCCACCCCGGGGAGCCTCTCCGGGATCACGGTGACGGTCCGCTCCTCACCCTCCCGCTCCAGTACCATCGGCAGCTCCCGGTCCGCCCGGCTCCCCCGGAGTCTCCGCTGGAGTTCTTCCCAGCTCTCAACCGGGCGGCCGTCGACTTCCCGGATAACATCACCCGGCCGGATCCCGGCCCGCTCGGCCGGCATCCCCTTCTCGACCTGTCCGACCCGGGTGTCGGCCAGGTAACGGGGGGTCTGGAACCCGATCCGGGCGATCCCGATAAACAGGAAGACCCCGAGCAGGATATTCATCACCGGGCCGGCGGCCACGATCGCCGCCCGCCGGCGGAGGGGCTTATGGTCGAAGCGGCGTTCCGGGGGGATATCCCTGTTCTCTTCTTCCAGCTTTTCCCGGGCTTCCTCGTCGGCCGGGGGGACGTCTTCCTGGCCGGCCATCTTGACGTAGCCGCCCAGGGGCAAAATCCCGACCCCGTACTCGGTCTCCTTGCCCTGGAAGCTGAAGATCTTCAGGCCCCCGATATCGAAGCCGAGGTAGAACTTCTTCACGTAAACACCGTAGCGGCGGGCAAGGAGAAAGTGTCCCAGCTCGTGGACGAAGATCAATACCCCGAGCAGGACGACGAACTTGGCGATGTTGATTATGGCGGGGGGGATGGGGGGCATCTTGAGTTACCTTGGTTGAGAAATGGGGATTGGGGAATGGGGAATAGGGAATAGGGAATAGGGAATAGGGAATAGGGAATAGGGAATGGGGAATAGTTACTGGTCACTGATTACTGATCACTGATTACTGATCACTGATTACCGATTACCGATTACCGATTACCCTCCCCGCCTCTTCCCGGGCCCAGCGGTCCGCCGCCAATATCGCCTCCAGGTCGGGCGCCTCCACCAACCGGTGATCGTTCATCACCGCTTCCACCACTTCCATTATCTTCAAGAAGGGTATCTCCCCGGATAAAAAGGCCTCGCCGGCGGCCTCGTTGGCGGCGTTGATCACCGCCGGCATCGTCCCCCCCTCCCGGCCGGACCGGTAGGCGAGGTCGAGGGCGGGGAAGAGCCGGCGGTCGGGCCGGCGGAAGGTCAGCCCCTCGAGTTCGCTCAGATCCGTCTCCCGGTATGAGCGGGGAGAGCGGGCGGGGTAGTAGAGGGCGTAAGAGATCGGCAGCCGCATATCCGGGAGGCTGAGCTGGGCCAGGAGCGACCCGTCAACGGTCTCGACCAGGGAATGGACCACCGACTGGGGGTGGATGATCACCTCGATCCGGTCCAGCGGCAACCCGAAGAGCCAGTGGGCCTCCAGGACTTCCAGGCCCTTGTTCATCATCGTGGCCGAGTCGAGGCTGACCTTCTTCCCCATCTGCCAGCGGGGGTGGTCGAGGGCGGCTTCCGGGGTGACCGCGGCCAGCTCTTCCCGGGAAGCCTCGAGAAACGGCCCCCCCGAGGCAGTCAGGATGATCCTTCTCACCTCCCGGGGTTCCAGGCCCCGCAGGCACTGGAAGACCGCCGAGTGCTCGCTGTCCACCGGGAGGATCCGGCTCCCGCTGCCGGCGGCGGCGGTCATCGTCAGTTGCCCGGCCGCGACCAGGATCTCCTTGGAGGCCAGGGCGAGGTCCTTGCCCCGCCCGATCGCCGCCAGGGCGGGGAGGAGGGCGGCCGTCCCGGGGACGGCCACCACCACCAGGTCGGTTTCGTGGTCTAAGACCAGCGCCGCCATCCCCTCACCTCCCTCCAGGACCTCGACCCGGCCGCCGATTCTCTTCCGGAGTTCTCCCGCTCCCGCGGGGTCGGCCGCGGCCACCCGCCGCGGCGAGAACTCGGCGGCCTGCTCCTCGAGAAGATCGATGTTATTTCCGGCGGCCAGGCCGGTCAGGGCAAAGGCCGGCCGGTCGCGGCGGATCACCTCCAGGGTGTTGACCCCGATCGAGCCGGTGGAACCGAGAATGGCGACTTTCTTCATAACCTCAGAACCAGTTTCAGGTAAAAGTAGAGCAGCGGGGCGGTGAAGAAGAGACTGTCGAGCAGGTCGAGGATACCCCCCATCCCGGGGAGGGTCCGGCCGGAGTCCTTCCGCCCGGCCGAACGCTTGAGCAGGGACTCGGCCAGGTCGCCGAGGACCGCCGCCGTCCCCAGGACCAGCCCCAGGGTCAGGGCCGCCGGCCAGGTCAGGCGGGAAAGCGAAAAGAGATACCTGCCCGCCACCGCGCTCGCCCCGCCGGCCAGGACCCCCAGCACCGCTCCCTCGACCGTCTTGCCCGGGCTGATCCGGGGGATCAGTTTGTTCTTTCCCCAGCGGGAGCCGAGGAAGTAGGCGGCGCTGTCGTTGACCTTGACCACCAGGACCAGGAAGAAGATGTAGAAACGCCCGTCCCGGCCGGCGGCCGGATCCGTGAAGGGGAAATAATTGATCCGGGGGAAGAAGGAGAAGAGCCAGGCGACGTAGATGACCCCGGCCAGGGTGGTGCTGATCCGGACGATCGCCGGACCCCCGTCGGTCCGGGTGAACTGGAAGAGGAAGAGCGCCGAGATGACCAGGAAAAGGACGGCGTCCCCCCCGCCGGAGCCGATAAAACCAACCAGATGGGGAGGCAGCGCCCCGGGACCGAGGGCGGAGAGGAAGACCGAGGAGAAGAGAACGATCCCCCCGATAATCCCCATCGACCGGATCCCCCCGGTCATCCGGACAAACTCCCGCATCCCCAGGCCGACAAAGAGGTTCCCGACCAGGAAGAAGAGGACCGGGGCCCGGTGGCTGAAATAGATCACCCCGATCAGGATCAGGATCAGGGGGATGGAGGTCAATACCCGGGTTCTGGACATTTGATAAGCTCTCTCCTGCTGAAATTCCTGTCCCTATTCCCTATTCCCCATTCCCCATTCCCCATTCCCCATTCCCTATTCCCCATTCCCCAATCCCCCGAACCTCCTCTCCCTCTTTTGATAATCCGAAATGGCCTCCAGCAGTTTCTCCTTGTCAAAATCCGGCCAGCAGTCCGGGGTCACCCAGAACTCGGTGTAGGAGATCTGCCAGAGGAGGAAGTTGCTGACCCGCATCTCCCCGCTGGTCCGGATCAGGAGTTCGGGGTCGGGAAGATCCGGGGCGTAGAGGTAGCCGGCGAATAACTCCTCGTCGATTTGCTCCGGATCGATCCCACCCTTCCGGCATTCTTCGGCGATCCGTTTCACCCCGTCGACTATCTCCGAACGGCCGCCGTAACCGAGGGCCAGGGTCAGGGTGAGACCGGTATGGCCGGCGGTGGCGGCGATGGTCCGGTCGAGGGCCCGGCGGACGGAGTCGGGGAAATCACCGATCCGCCCGATCGCCCGCAGCCGGATATTGTTCCGCCGCATCAGGGGCAGCTCGCTCTTCAAGTATTCCTTGAGATAGCGCATCAGCCCCTGGATCTCCCTCCGGGGTCGGCGCCAGTTCTCCACCGAGAAGGCGTAGAGGGTCAGGTACTCGATCCCCAGCTCGGCGGCGGCGGTGGTCACCCGCCGGACCGCCTCCGCCCCGGCCCGGTGTCCCTCGAGGCGGCTCAAGCCCCGGGCCCGGGCCCAGCGGCCGTTGCCGTCCATAATAATCGCGATGTGCCGGGGGAAGCTGGCGGATTTTTCTCTCATTTTCCGGTAGACTGCCGGAGCCCGGTTGCGGATCTGCTCAGGCGGCTTCCAGCGCCGAGGCACCGGGGTAGCCGCCCGCCCGGCAGATTTTCTTCAGCAGCGGCCGGGTCAGCTGGAAGGACTTCAGGTCCGGCCGGGAGGGCACCTCGTACATCACGTCGAGCATCACCCGTTCGAGGATTCCCCGGAGGGCCCGGGCCCCGGTCCCTTTCCGGATCGACTCCTCGGCCAGGTACTCCAGCGCCCCCCGGGTGTAGTCCAGCTTCACCCCTTCGAGTTCCAGCAGCCGGGTGTACTGCTTGAGCAGGGAGTTCTTCGGTTCGGTCAGGATCCTGACCAGGTCTTCCTCTTCCAGGTCGTAGAGGGCGGTCTGGACCGGGAGTCTCCCGATGAACTCGGGGATCAGGCCGTATTTGATCAGGTCCTCCGGTTCGGCCAGGGAGAGGAGATCGCCCCGCTTCAACTCCCGCTCCCCCCGGGCGGCCGCCTCGAAACCGATCACCCGCTTCCCCAGCCGGGACCGGACCAGGTTCTCGAGGTCGGTGAAGGCCCCCCCGCAGATAAACAGAATGTTGGTGGTATCGACCGGGATGAACTCCTGGTGGGGGTGTTTCCTCCCCCCCTTGGGGGGAACGTTGCAGACCGTCCCCTCGAAGATCTTCAGCAGCGCCTGCTGGACCCCCTCCCCGGAGACGTCCCGGGTGATCGAGACGTTCTCGGTCCGCCGGGAGATCTTGTCGATCTCGTCGATATAGACGATCCCGACCTGGGCCCGGGAGACGTCGTAATCGGCGGCCTGGAGGAGGCGGAGAATGATGTTTTCCACGTCCTCCCCGACGTAACCGGCCTCGGTGGTGGTGGTGGCGTCGGCGATGGCGAAGGGAACGTGGAGGCAGCGGGCCAGCGTCCGGGCCAGGAGGGTCTTCCCCGAGCCGGTGGGCCCGAGCAGGAGAATGTTGCTCTTCTCCAGTTCGACCTCGCCGGCCCGGCCCAGCTCCCGGACCCGCTTGTAATGGTTATGGACCGCCACCGCCAGGGTCTTCTTGGCCAGTTCCTGCCCGACCACGTAACCGTCGAGGTATTCCTTGATCTCTTTCGGCGGCGGGGTCCGGGCGG
>PWXJ01000046.1 GCA_003561965.1 PVC group bacterium | reverse complement strand
TATCAAGGCGAATAATTTCATCTCACTTGACCTTGATCTTCTCCAGCCTCCCGATCAGCTTCTCCACCCGGGCGAGAAAATCCCGCATCTCCTCCTCCCCGGCCGCGGCGCCGGAGAAACGGACCCGGTCGAAAGTATCCAGGCATTCGGTGACTTCCACCCCGATCTCCGGGTCGGCCCCGGCCTCCGCCAGTCTTTCGGCGATCAGCCCGGAGGAGACCGCCCCGGCCGGGAGCCGGAACTTGTCTCCCAGGTAGCGGTTGAAGGCCCGGTGGACTTCGCCGTAGAATCGCGCTCCCTCCCCCTCCGCCAGGTATTTCCGGGCCGCCCGGAACCTCTTCCGGGCCGAGCGGGAAGCCCCCACCTGCCGGGCGTAGACGATATCCTCCCGGAGCCGCTCCTTCCGGGCGCTGACCGCCCAGGCCGCCAGGACGGCCCCGGGGAGGAGAACCAGGGAGAGGAGGAATAACGGCCGCCGGTAATAGGGCCGCCCCCGCCGCCGGAGATTTCCCGGATCGGTCCGGATGTAGAGGATGTCCCGGCTCAAGAGCCGGATCTCTTCCCGCCCCGGCCGCCGGGCGTCTTCCACCACCAGCAGGGTCTCCCGGTCGGGGGCGGGTTCGACCTCGATCGGGATCGGCCCGCCGGTGACCGTCCGGTACTCCTCCCGGCCGGGGTCGAAGAAGCTGAAGGAGACCGCCGGGATCTCGCCGACCTCTTCGCTCAGGGGAATCAGGACCTGCTGGAAGACCTTCTCCCCCCCCAGCCGGCCGTCACGGACGGACTTTCTGGTGTCCGTCTCCGGGCTGAAGGTCCGGAAGTCCTCACCGGTCGGGATCTCCGGGAGGGTGACGCTGTCGAGGTTCCCCTCGCCGCTGATCCTGATCGTGACCGTGACCGGATCCCCGGCCCGGACCGTCTCCGGACCGGCCGAGACCTCGAGGTCGAACCGGCCGACCGCCCCCCGGAAGTCATCCGGCCTGCCTTCCCGGGGGAGCGGATTGACGGTCAGGGGGATCGGGTCGGAGCGGAGGGAGAACGGGCGCCGCTCGGCGAAGGCCCCGGAAAAAAAGTCGTCGGAGAAGAAGTCGTCGAAACCGAAGGGGGAACGGCGGCGCCGGGGGAGCAGGGCGTCGCCCTCCAGTTCCGCCGGGCCGATCGTCAGCCTCCCGGAGCTGATCGGGAAGATGGCCCGGGCCAGTTCCAGGACCTCGTAACGCTGGCCGTCGTGGACCTGACGGTAGGTCCGGTCGTCCACCAGGTTCTCTACGACAAAGCCGGTGGTGGGGGGCGGGTTGTATTTCAGGTTGGCGACCTGGATCCGGGAGAAGAGCCGGAAGGTCAGGGTGACCTGCTCGTTGACGTAGGCCTCCTCCCGGTCAACCTCGGTGGTGATGAAGAGGGCGGGGGGCTCCTCCGCTTCCGGACGTTTGGGGTCCGGCTCCACCCGGTCCGGGACCGGCCGGGGGTCGGCGGGCGGCGGGGGGGCGGCCGGAGGGGCCGGGCCGTCCACCACCCGGACCCGGACCGGGCGGGTCCGGTAGGTCTGTCCCCCGTGGACCAGCCGGGCGGAGGGGATGGTGAACTCCCCGGTTCTCAGCGGCATCAGGGTGTAGCTGATTTCCTGGGTGACCCGGGTCTGATCGTTGACCAGCGAGAAGTGGGTCCGCGACGAGCTGCCGATCACTTCAAAACCGGCAATCTCGGGCGGCTCCGGTCTCCCCTCCCGGGTCCCCTCGACGGTCAGGGTGTAGGTCAGCCGGTCGCTGATCGAGATGGTATCCCGGTCGACCGAGGCGGAAAAGGAGATCTCCGCCGCCCCCGCCGTCCCCGGCGCCAGCGCGAAAACCAGCCAGATTATCTTAATCCACCGAATCATCCTATGTCCTGATCGCTACTACTGCCTACTGCCCACTGCCTACTGCCTACCTCACCAATCCCGATAAACCTCTTCCCGGTCCTCCATTTCCTTCTCCCTCATCTCGGCCCGGTAGTCCTTCTCCTCGGAGAGCATCGCGTCCAGGAGCCGCTCGACGTCTTCGGGGTCGAGTTCGTCTTCCTCGGGCTGCTCGGGGAAGGGCTCCTGGTCTTCCAGCTCTTCCGGCAGGGTCTCCTGAAATTCTTCCTCTTCCTCCCCGTCCTCCGGCTCGGGAGGCGGCGGGGGATCTTCCCGCTCCTCCTCTTCCGGATCGTCCGGCTCTTCCGGGTCGGGCTCGGGTTCGGGCGGCGGCGGGGGCGGCGGCTCCAGCTCGAACTTCCGGGCCAGTTCGTAGTTGTAACGGGCGTCCTCGTCGTCGGGGTCGATCCTCAGCGCGGTCCGGTAGGCCCCGGCCGCCCGGGAGTAGTCGCCCTTCCGGAAGAAGGTGTTTCCCAGGTTGTAGGCGGCCCGGGCCGCCACCGCCGGGTCGGCAGAGTCCAGGATCGCCCCGTAGAGGGCGGCGGCGGCCTCCAAGTCGCCCTGGCGGTGACGGACGCCGCCGATATTGTAACGGATCTCCTCGGCGTCCGGCAACTCCAACAGGGCCCGGTTGTACCTGGCCAGGGCCCCCTCGTAGTCGCCCTCCCGGTAGAGCCGGTTGCCTTCCTCGACCAGGGAGGTTCCCGGGCCGGTGAAGCCGAGGCAGCCCAGGGCGAGGGCGGCGACGACGCTCAGGATGAATTTCTCAGTTCTCATTTTCGATCCGCCGGCGGAGGCCGGACGGGAGGAGCTTCTTCAGCCGGCTCTTTCCGGGCCGGGCTTTCCGGTCGCCCAGCAGGGAATCGGCCGCCAGCAGGAAGACGGCCAGGGCCAGCGGCAACTGGTAACGGTGGCGGTAGATTCTCCTCCGGGTCTCCTCCAGTTCCCGGTCGTCCATCCGGGCGATCCGGTCCCGGTAGATGGCGTCGAGTTCCCGGCCGCTGTCTTCCCGGTGGTAGGCCCCCCCGGTCACCAGGGCGATCTCCTGGAGGGTGGTCTCGTCGAGCCGGGAGACGACGATGTTGTCGTCCCGGTCCCGGATATAGGTCATCCCCTCGGAAGTTTCCACCCGGATCGGGGAACCCTGGGGGGTCCCGATCCCGATGGCGAAGATGGTAATCCCTCGTTCTTTCGCCTCCCGGGCCGCCGCCCGGTAGTCGCCCTCCAGGTTCTCCCCGTCGGAGATCAGCAGGATCGCCCGGTGGGAATCGTCTTCCGTCTCGAAGGTCTCGATCGCCCGCCGGATCCCGGCGGCGATATTCGTCCCCCCCCGGGGGATGGTTTCGGTCGAGAGGTCGTTGACGAACATCCGGAAGGCGCCCCGGTCCAGGGTCAGCGGGCAGATGGTGAAGGCCGAGCCGGCGAAGGCGACCAGTCCGAGCCGGTCGCCCCGGCCCCGTCGGGCCAGGTCCTCGAGGATCCGCCGCGCTCGGGCCAGGCGGCTGGGGGGGACGTCGTCGGCCAGCATCGAGCGGGAGGTATCGACCACCACGACCAGGTCGATCCCCCGGCGGGTGATGTCCTGCCAGTCGTAACCCCAGCGGGGCTGGAGGAGGGCGAAGACCAGCAGGCCGGTCACCGCCACCAGGAGCGGGTCGCGGATCTTTCTCCGGCTGTCGCTGACCCCCTGCCGGATCCGCTCCCAGAGGGGCGAGTCGGCGAAGAGGGCCTCGGTCTTCCTCTTCTTCCGCCCGGCGGCCCGGAGGAAGACGACCAGGGCCGGGAGGATCAGGATCAGCCAGGCCAGGTTGGGCGCTGAGAAGATCACGGCAGCCTCCGGAATCTGGTGCGGGACAACACCGCCCCGGCGAGCAGGGCGAAGAGCCCGGCCCCGAGAAAGGCCGGGAAGATTTCCCGGTATTCGGTATAGATCACGGCCTCGGCCGGGGACGTCTCCAGTTCGTCGATCCGGGCGAAGATCTCCTCGAGGATCCCGGTTTCATCGGCCCGGAGGTACTCCCCCCCGGTGGTCCGGGCGATATCCTCCAGTTCCCGGTCGTTGAGGGGGATGATCAGGTTCCGGTAAACCGTCCGTCCGGTCCGGGGGTCGCGGCCGACCGGGTAGGGGACCGGGTCGTTGGACCCGATCCCCACCGGGTAGACTCTCACCCCGAGGGCGGCCGCCATCCGGGCGGCGGTCTGGGGGTCGACCCTCCCGGTGTTGTTCTCGCCGTCGGTGAGGAGGATGATCACCCGGCTCTCGGCCTCGGAATCCCGGAGCCGGTTGAGGCTGGTGACGATCCCCGAGCCGATCGCGGTCCCGTCGACGACCATCCCGATCTCCACCCGGTCCAGCAGGTCGAGGAGGAGGCCGTAATCGGTGGTCAGCGGGCTCTGGGTGTAGGCCCGACCGGCGAAGACCACCATCCCGATCCGGTCCCCGCGCCGCTGTTGGATGAAGGGGATGATTACCTCCTTGGCCACTTCGAGCCGGTCCCGGCGCTGACCTTCCCAGGTAAAATCCTCGGCCCACATACTGGTCGAGACGTCGATCGCGATCACGATATCGATCCCCTCGGCGGTGTAACGGGTCTCCCGAATCCCCTGACGGGGCCGGGCCAGGGCCAGGACCAGGAAGGCCAGGGAGAGAAACCGGAAGGCCGCCGGGCTGTGGCGGAACGGCGAGGCCGGTCCGGCAGATATCTCTTTCGGGACCCGGATCGAACTGAACCGGACCGCCGTCTCCCTCCGCCGCCGGAGGTAGAGGTAGAGATAGAGCGGGGCAATCGCGAGCAGGAGAAGAAAGATCGGGTTCTGGAAGGAAAATTCCATCGTTTATCTCCCGTTTCCCGCCCCATCCGGGGCTTCCGCGCTCATCTCCTCTCCGGTCTCCCGGACCAGGCGGACCGCGGCCGCGAAGACGGCGGCGATCTCTTTCTCCGTCGGCCCGTAGCGGGCGAACTTGACCAGGTCGGCCTCCTCGAGGAAGGCCGCCACCAGCTCCTGCTGGTCCCCGGTGAGGTGGCTGGTGGTCGCCATCTCCTGGAGGAACTCCTCGGTGGTCCGCTCCGGGGCCCTCAGGGCGAACCGGTTCTCCAGGTAACGGCGGACGGTGTCCGAGACCCGGCTGTAGTACTCCTTGACCAGCCCCCGCCCGGGGAGGTCGGCCCGGCGGATCCGTTCCAGCTCCTCCAGGGCGATCTCCCCCGCCGGCCGGGGCGGGGGCGGAGGAGGTTCTTTCTTTTCCGGCCGGGCGAACTTCCGGTAGAGGAGAAAGGCCGCGGCGGCCAGGATCACCGCCGCCCCCGCCAGGTAGAGGATCCAGAGGTAGGAGCGGGGGATCCCGAGCGGGTCCTTGAGGTCGCGGATGTCGGGGTCCTCCTCGGCGGGGTCGAGGACGCTGACCACCTCGATCTCCAGCGGCGGACCGGTCAGGATCACCTCTTCCCCGTCTTCCTCCCGGACCGTCACCTCCGGGACCGGGAGGGTGAACCGGCCGGTCTCGAATCCCTGGAGGACAAACCGTTTCTCCCGGCTCCCGTCTTCCCCGGCGGTCTCCGAGGCGCGGTTGATCTCGAACTCGCCGATCCGGCCGTCTTCGGGATCGGGGAAGATGATCCGCCGTCCCGGCGCCGGGGGGACCCGGAGGGTGTAGGTCACCGGTTCCCCCACCCGGACCTCGTCGCGGTCGAGCGAGACCTCGAGCCGGGGACCGGCCCCCGCGGCGGCCAGGGGGCCGAGGAGCAATACCAGGCTGAAGAGCAATTTCGGGTTCATCGCATCCGCTTTTCCCGCTGGAGGAAGAAGCGCCGCAGGGCGGTTTCGTAGGGCCGGTCGGTGCTCAGCCGGATACAGTCGATATCGGCCCCCCGGAAGGTCTTCAGGAGCTGTTCTTCCTCCTCCCGGTTCCGCTCCCGGTAGAGTTCCCGGAATTTCCGGTCCCGGGTGTCGATCTCGATCGTCTCCCCGGTCTCGGCGTCCCGGAGGCCGATCAGGCCGACCGGGGGCAGTTCGTTCTCCCGGGGATCGGAGATCATTATCGAGATCAGGTCGTGGCGTTTGCCGGCGACCAGCAGCGCCTTCTCGTAGCCCCGGTCCCGGAAGTCGGAGACCAGGAAGGCCACCGCCCGGCGGCGGGTGACCCGGTTGAGGAAGCCCAGAGCCTCCTCGATGTCGGTGCCGCGGCCTTCGGGCCGGAAATAGAGGATCTCCCGGATCACCCGCAGGACGTGGCGGCTGCCCTTGGCCGGGGGGACGTACTTCTCGATCCGGTCGGTGAAGACGATCAGCCCGACCTTGTCCTTGTTCCGGATCGCCGAGAAGGCCAGGACCGCGCAGACCTCGGCGGCCAGCTCGTTCTTGAACCGGCCCCGGGTCCCGAACCAGGAGGAGCCGGAGGCGTCGACCAGGAGCATCACGGTCAGCTCCCGCTCCTCGACGAATTTCTTGATGAAGGGCCGGCCGAAGCGGGCGGTTACGTTCCAGTCGATATCCCGGACCTCGTCCCCCGGCTGGTATTCCCGGACCTCGTCGAACTCCATCCCCCGCCCCTTGAAGACCGAGTGGTACTCCCCGGAGAAGACGTCGCTGACCATCCGGTTGGTCCGGATCCGGATGCGTTGGATTTTCTGAATTAGTTCCTTGGGAATCATTGTCTTCGCCTGGGGATAGTTCCCTTGGGAATTCGGATTCCTATAAAATCCAGGACCTCGCTAAGCGATGGGTGAATTATGTATCGCCCCCTGCGGGGGCTCACTAATGTTTTTCGCGAATTTATTTCCACGGGCTTACGCCCGTGGCTAATATCGTATCGCCCGCTGCGCGGGCTGCCGTTCTGGAAGATCTATGCAATCAGGATTGTAAGCCCCCGCAGGGGGCGGAACTTTTTCTTTAGCCACGGGCGTAAGCCCGTGGGCACAAAGTTTGCAAAATATCTTGTAAGCCCCCGCAGGGGGCGACACATTCCCAGCCACGGGCGTAAGCCCGTGGATTAAGACGTTCGAATAAACATTCCGAGCCCCCGCAGGGGGCGACACATTCCCAGCCACGGGCGCCAGCCCGTGGGTACAAAGTTTGCAAAAGATCTTGTAAGCCCCCGCAGGGGGCGACACATTCCCAGCCACGGGCGTAAGCCCGTGGATCAAGACGTTCGAACAAACATTCCGAGCCCCCGCAGGGGGCGACACATTCCCAGCCACGGGCGTAAGCCCGTGGGAATAAGATTCACAAAGTATTCATTGAGCCCCCGCAGGGGCGACACATTCTTAGCCACGGGCGCCAGCCCGTGGGTACAAAGTTTGCAAAAGATCTTGTAAGCCCCCGCAGGGGGCGACACATTCCCATCCACGGGCGTAAGCCCGTGGGAATAAGATTCACAAAGTATTCATTGAGCCCCCGCAGGGGGCGACACATTCAGTCAAGATAATGATCGGGATTGAAGCGAATTTGATGCCGTTCGATAAACCGCTTTAATTCCTCGGCAAAAGGAAGTCGGCGGTGATGTTCTTCCTGATTTTCAATGTATTTAACGACGCCGGGCACGGCCGACAGACTGACGGAGAATACGCTGTAACCGCTCTGCCAGGCGAACCCCTTGAGATTTGGATAAGTCTCGTGAATCCATTTTGATGAGTTGGCTTTAAGTTTCCTCACCACTTCGGAGGGGGATTGACCGGGTTTGATCTCAATCAGCATATGCACGTGGTCATCGACCGCGTTGGCCTTGAGAATTATCACGCCTTCATTCCGGGCAATCCCCTGGAAGTAGGCCAGGAGTTTCTCCCGCATATTCCGGTAAAGGCTGTTTACCCTGCCCTTGGTGCTGAATACAACGTGAAGAAGTACCCGGGCGAAAGTATGACCCATTTTCTCCCCCCTTTGTGCCGCCCCCTGCGGGGGCTTGTATTGGTGTTTCGTATCTTTCAGTCTACGGGCTGACGCCCGTGGCTAAATTGTGTGTCGCCCCCTGCGGGGGCTTGTATTAGATTTTCGTATCTTATGTCCACGGGCTGACGCCCGTGGCTAAATTGTGTGCCGCCCCCTGCGGGGGCTTGTATTGGTGTTTCGAATCTTTCAGTCC
>PWXJ01000304.1 GCA_003561965.1 PVC group bacterium | reverse complement strand
CGTCGGGAAGGTCGAACAGCTCCGCTCCCGCGGCGGCCGGCTTCTGGAGCGGGGGCGGGGGAAGTCCCCGGCTCTGGCCGGTCCGGGAAAAATCGACCAGCTGCCGGACGGTATCCTTGAGAAAGAACCGGTTCTCCCGGTAGCCCGCGGCGTTTCGGTTATCCGATTTCATCTTAACTCCCCGATGGTTGAAGTGCCGGTTAAGCATAGCAGGGGGCAGGCGTTATGTTAAGGGCGGAAATCTCCAAAAAAAAATTAAATCCCGGTTGACAGAATCCCCGCCGGCGGGTATCATCCGGCCACTTTGGGGCCGCAGGGCCCGGAGAGGTTTGAGCTGATATCCTGCATCGGCGGGAGGCGGCACGGGGCCGTTTCCCACCGTTTTTTTTACCCGGCAATTCCGAAAAAAGGAGAAAACGTTATGTCGGAAAACCTGGACTTTTTGAGATCAAAGCTGGACGAGGATAACTTCCGGCGGCTGGCCGCGCTGGAAAACGAGAAACTCAACGAATTTGTCGCCGACGCCGTCAGGCTCTGCCGGCCGGCCGACGTCTTCGTCTCCGACGACAGCGAGGAGGCGATCGAGCGGACCCGGCGGGAAGCCCTGGCCATCGGCGAGGAACAACCCCTGGAGATCGAGGGACACACCGTCCACTTCGACGGGATCTCCGACCAGGGCCGGGACCGCAAGGCCACCCGCTACCTGGTGCCCGAGGGCGAGTCGCTCGCCCCCTCCCTGAACCAGATCGGGCGGGAGGAAGGCCTGGCCGAGGTCCGGGGCCTGCTGGAAGGATCGATGGAAGGCCGGACGATGATCGTCCGCTTTATGACCCTGGGCCCGAACGACTCCATCTTCTCCATCCCCTGCGTGGAATGCACCGACTCCTGGTACGTCTCCCACAGCCTCAACCTCCTCTACCGGGTCGGTTACCGGGATTTCGAGCGGTTGAAGGACCAAGCCGAGTTTTTCTCCATCCTCCACTCCGCCGGAAAACTCGACGAACGGATGGCCAGTGCCGAGAGCGACAAGCGGCGGATCTACATCGACCATACCCGGGACAAGGTTTACTCGGTCAATACCCAGTACGCCGGGAACACCGTGGGCTTGAAGAAGCTGGCCCTGCGGCTGACCATCCGGAAGGCCGACCGGGAAGGCTGGCTGGCCGAGCATATGTTCCTGCTGGGGGTGAAGGGGCCGGGGGGACGGAAGTCCTACTTCGCCGGGGCTTTCCCTTCCGCCTGCGGAAAGACCTCGACCGCGATGCTCCCGGGCGAGAAGATTCTCGGCGACGACATCGCCTACTTCCGGGCCGTCGACGGCCGCTGTATGGCGGTCAACGCCGAGGCCGGGGTCTTCGGAATCATCCAGAACGTCAGCCCCGAGAGCGACCCGGCGATCTGGGAGGTCCTCTCCAATCCCGGAGAAGTGATCTTCTCCAACATCCTGGTCAAGGACGGACGGCCCTACTGGCTGGGGATGGGAGAGGATGTGCCCGAAAGCGGGGTGAACTTCTCCGGGGAGTGGTTCAAGGGCAAGCAGGACGCCCAGGGCAAGGAGATCCCTCCCGCCCACAAGAACGCCCGCTACGCCGTCCGGATCAAGGCCCTGGCCAACTCCGACACCGAGCTGGAGAACCCCGAAGGCGTCAAGCTCGACGTGATCATCTACGGCGGCCGGGACTACTACGCCTACGTCCCGGTCCAGCAGGGTTACGACTGGTCCCACGGGATCGTCGCCTACGGGGCGGCCCTGGAGACCGTAACCACCTTCGCCACCGTCGGCAAGGAAGGGGTCCCGGAGATCAATATGATGTCG
Source organism: PVC group bacterium (assembly GCA_003561965.1). Lineage (GTDB taxonomy): Bacteria > Auribacterota > Erginobacteria > Erginobacterales > Erginobacteraceae > Erginobacter. The sequence continues at coordinate 6,277 of PWXJ01000304.1, read as the reverse complement.
ATCCAGGACTTCGTCGCCATCCCGCTGGGGAAGTACATCCAGAACGATCTCGACTTCGCCGGAAAACTCAAAGAGGTCCCGGCGGTCTTCGGGGTCAATTACTTCCTCCGGGGCGATGACGGGGAGTTCCTCAACGGTGTCCGGGACAAGCACGTCTGGATCCACTGGATGGAGCGGCGGATTCATAACGAGGTCGGGGCCCTGAAGACCCCGACCGGGCTGATCCCGAAGTACGAGGACCTCAAAGTTCTCTTCCGGGAGGTGCTGGACAAGGTCTACTCCGAAGAGGATTACCGCGAGCAGTTCACCATCCGGGTGAAGGAGAACCTGGCCAAGATGGAACGGGCCATTGAAACCTACCGGAAGGAAGAGGGCGTGGGGGAAGAGGTCTTCCAGATCCTCGAGGCCCAGCGGGAGCGGCTGCTGGCGGCCCGGAAGGAGTTCGGGGATTACATCACCCCCGACTGCTGGCAGTAGCACAGGCCGCTGGCCTGTGTTGGTAGCACAGGCCGCTGGCCTGTGTAGCCGATAGCCCAGGTAGGCGGTAGCACAGGCCGCTGGCCTGTGCCGGCCAACCTGCAACGGTAGCACAGGCCGCTGGCCTGTGCCGGCCAACCTGCAACGGTAGCACAGGCCGCTGGCCTGTGCCGGCCAACCCGCAACGGTAGCACAGGCCGCTGGCCTGTGCCGCCAGCCTGTGCCAAACAAGATGACCGCGAAAGAAGTGACAACCGATTTCCTGGTCATCGGGTCCGGGCTGGCCGGCCTGAGCTTCTCCCTGAAAGCGATCGGGGCCGGCTCGATCGCCCTGGTGACCAAGCAGGATATCGCCGAGTCCTCCAGCCGCTACGCCCAGGGGGGAATCGCCGCCGTCACCTCCCGGGACGACTCCTTTTCCGAGCATATCCAGGATACCATCCGGGCCGGGGACGGGCTCTGCCGACGGGAGATCGTCGAGCTGGTGGTCAACTCCGCCCCCGACCGGATCCGGGACCTGATCGACCTCGGGGTTGAATTCAGCCGCCGGCCGGAGAACCGGAAAGAGTACGACCTGGGCCGGGAGGGGGGTCACTCCCGGCGGCGGGTCCTCCACGCCGCCGACCAGACCGGGGCCGAGATCGAGAAATGCCTGGTCGAGGCGGTCCGGGCCGATAAGCGGATCGCGGTCTTCGAGGACCATATCGCCGTCAACCTGATCACCACCCCCGATCCGGCCGACCGGGGCCGATCCCGCTGCCGGGGAGCTTACGTCCTCGACCGGAAGGCCAACCGGGTCAAAACCTTCCTCGCCCGAACCACGATCCTGGCCGCCGGGGGGGCGGCCAAGGTCTATCTCTACACCTCCAACCCCGATACCGCCGCCGGCGACGGGATGGCGATGGCCTACCGGGCGGGCGCCCGGATCGCCAATATGGAGTTTATGCAGTTCCACCCCACCTGCCTCTTCCACCCGCAGGCCAAGTCCTTTTTGATCTCGGAAGCGGTCCGGGGCGAGGGCGGGGTGCTCAAGACCGGCGACGGGCGGCTCTTTATGGCCGGCTACCACCCGATGAAGGACCTGGCCCCGCGGGATATCGTCGCCCGGGCGATCGACGCCGAGATGAAGAAGAGCGGAGCCGACCACGTCTTCCTCGATATCTCCCACCGTCCGGCCGCCTTCATCCGCCGGAGGTTTCCCCATATCTGCCTCCGCTGCCGGGAGTTCGGGATCGACATCACCAGGTCCCCGATCCCGGTCGTCCCCGCCGCCCACTACTCCTGCGGCGGGGTCCGGACCGACTCCCGGGGCCGGACCTCGATTCCGGGCTTGCTGGCGATCGGGGAGGTCGCCCACACCGGTCTCCACGGCGCCAACCGCCTGGCCAGCAACTCGCTCCTTGAGGCCCTGGTCTTCGCCGACCGGGCGGCCGGGCTGGTCCGGGAGGAGTCCGCCCCACCCCGTTCCCTCCCCCGGGTCCCACCCTGGAGGATCGGCCGGGCGGTTGACGCCAGCGAGGCGGTGATGGTCGCCCACAACTGGGACGAGATCCGCCGGCTGATGTGGAATTACGTCGGGATCGTCCGCTCCGACAAACGGCTGGCCCGGGCCGAACGCCGGCTGCGGAACCTGCGGAAAGAAATCGACGAATACTACTGGAACTTCATCATCACCGCCGACCTGATCGAGCTGAGAAATCTCGCCACGGTCGCCTCCCTGATCGTCCGTTCGGCCCGGAGGCGGAAGGAGAGCCGGGGCCTGCACTACAGCCTGGATTACCCGAAAAAGGATGACCGGCGTTTCCGGAAGGATACGGTGTTGTGGAAGAAATAGTGATCGGTAAACAGTAAACAGTAATCAGTAAGCAGTAAGCAGTAAGCAGTGGTAACTATTCAGGACCATTAGCCATATAGAGTTTGAGTTAAGACCCCTGCCGGTTCACCCGGCAGGTGAATCAGTTCATCAGATAGCAACGCCGTCCCCCATTCCGCCCGCCGGTGGGAGTGGGGTGGCCGCGGGCTATCTTCTGAACTTTTCCTCCGGCGGGACAAGCCCGCCGGGGGGGCCCTGTTACCGGGTACTGAATAGTTACAAGCAGTGAGCAGATTGTGCTTTGAAAAGGGCGGGGGTTCTGGTTTAATCAATTTCCCCGTATTGACGGGGGTTTTTTGTCGGTACCATTCACGATGAGTAAGAGGAGAACTGAGGATGAACGAAGAAAAGATTAAACCGGAAGAAAACGCCGAAGAATCCGAATCCCCGAAAACCGGGGAAGCTCCGGAGCAGCCGACGGCCCCGGCCGCGGAAGAAAAACCGGAAGAAAAACCGGAAGAAAAACCGGAAGAAAAACCGGAAGAAAAACCGGAAGAAAAACCGGAAGGAAAACCGGAAGGAAAACCGGAAGGAAAACCGGAAGGAAAACCGGAAGAAAAACCGGAAGAAAAACCGGAAGAGCCGGCGGCAGCCACCGAAGAAGCCCCGGCTGAAGAAGCCCCGGCCGAAGAAGCCCCGGCTGAAGAAGCCCCGGCTGAAGAGGCACCCCCCGAAGAAGAGCCGGAAGAGGAAGGCAAGAAGAAGAAGATCCGTCACCTCACCCTGCCTGAAGTGGAGAAGAAACTCGCCCGGGCCCGGATCAAGATGGGCGGGGAAAGCTCGGTGTACGTCAAGCACCTCCTGGCCCGGAAACGGGAGCTGGAGGGGGGCGGGGCGAGGAGCCAGTGACCAGTAAACAGTGACCAAGAACTGATTACTGATTACTGTTTACTGATTACTAAAAAAGAGCGGGCCCTCAGGCCCGCTCTTTGTCAATGCCGGGAGATCTCGACCGCTCCGATCACCACCGCCAGCATCAGCAGGGTGAGGACGATCGCCGCCGCCTCGTTGGTCATCAGGGAATCCCTGATCCCCTTCTGCTCGCCCCCCGCCCGCCAGAAATCCGGGGCGGCGGCCAGGGTCCGGATCTCATCGGCAGTCAGCCCCTCGAGGACGGCTTCCGCCCGTTCCCGGCTCAATCCGCTTCCCTCCAGGTTCTTCACCGCGGCCCGGTTCAGCAGTTCCACCGCTTCGTCGGCGGCGGGAGCCGGGGCGGTCAGCAGGGCCGCCCGGGAAGAAACCGGCAGGAGTGCCGCCGGGGAGAAGACAATAAGGACGATTGCCACCTTGTAGATCGAAACAGGTTTCTTCATCGAATACCCCTTTTCCAGTCACCGGCATATCCGGATCCCTGACCAATAATACCGGTGGTTCTAATACGATTACAATGAGTTTTGGTTCAGGCCGGAGATCAATTCCCGGTGGATTTTCCCATTGGTAGCCGCGATCTCACCCCGGTTGAGATCGAACCCGCCGCCGGCGAAATCGCTCACCTTTCCCCCCGCCTCCTCGACCAGCAGCCGGCCGGCGGCGGTATCCCAGGGCTTCAACCCCCCCTCCCAGAAACCGTCCAGGCGGCCGGCGGCGACGTAGGCCAGGTCGAGCGCGGCCGAGCCGGCCCGGCGGAGTCCCTGGATCCGGGGGAGAAGTCCGGCGGTCACCGCCAGGGCCCGCCCGCGATCGCTCCGGTCATAGGGGAAACCGGTGGCCAGGAGGGCATCGGAGAGGTCGGAGACCGGGGAGACCCTGATCTCCCGGCCGTTGAGGCGGGCCCCGGCCGATTTCAGGGCCTCGAACATCTCGTCCCGGACCGGGTCGTAAACCACCCCGGCCGCGATCTCCCCCCGGAACTCCAGGGCGATCGAGACCGAGTAGAAAGGGTATCCGTGGACGAAGTTGGTCGTGCCGTCGATCGGGTCGATCCACCAGCGGAACTCGGAATCCCCCTTCCCCCGTCCGCTCTCCTCGGCCGCGATCCGGTGGGAAGAGAACTCGTCCGAGATCACGGCGATCACCGCCCGCTCCGCGGCCAGGTCAACCTCGGTCACCAGGTCGGCGGCCCCTTTCCGGTCAACCCGGAAAGCGGTGCCGGACTTCTCCCGGATGATCTCCCCGGCGGTCCGGGCGGCCCGCCGGGCGGTCTCCAGGGACCGCCGGAAGAGGTCTGATTCATCTCGAGGCATAATCTTGCCGATCTCTCGTCGATCGGGTCGCGCCCGCCGGGCAGGCGGAGACCCGGTCCGCTGTTTCACCTGGAAATTCTCCGTCAGTAGGGTACTCTACCCCAGGAGAGAGGATTCTTAAACCAAAAAGGAGGAAGGCGATGATCTCTTTCGACGAATTCAGGAAACTCAACCTGGTCGCGGCTACGATCACCCGGGTCGAAGATCACCCGCAGGCCGACCGGCTGTTGCTGCTCACCGTCGAACTCGGCGGGGAGGAGCGGACGCTGGTCGCCGGGATCAGGGAGTTCTACTCCAGAGAGGAACTGCTCGGAAAGCAGCTGGTGGTGGTCGAGAACCTCCAGCCGGCCTCGATCCGGGGGGTGGAGAGCCGGGGGATGATCCTGGCGGCCAAGAGCGGTCCCACCCTCTCCCTGGTCACCCTGGACCGGCCGATCGAACCGGGGACCGCGGTCAGTTGAGCGGTTTCAGTTCGGGGAGGACGAACTTCCCCTTCTTCTGGACCAGTTTACCGTCGAGGTAAATCTCCCCGTCGTTCATCAGCCGGATCAGGTCCCAGTGGACGGCGCTGCGGTTGCCGTTGTCGCAGTCGCGGTAGGCCTTGCCCGGGGTGAGGTGGATCGACCCGGCGATCTTCTCGTCAAAGAGGGTGGAGAGCATCGGCCGGCGGATCGCCCGGTTCAGGCCGAAGGAAAATTCCCCGAAGTAACGCGCCCCCCGGTCGGTATCGAGAACACCCGCCAGGTGCTCCCCGCCCTTATCGGCCGAAGCCCCGACGATCCGGCCCTTCTTCACCTCGAACCGGACCCCGGAGAATACCTTTCCCTGGTAGAGCGAAGGGGTATTGTAGCGGATATGGCCGGAGACCGAGTTTTTCACCGGCGCGGTGAAGACCTCCCCGTCGGGGAGGTTCTGCTTGCCCTCGCACTTGATCGCCCCCATCCCCTCGATCGAGAAAGCGAGATCGGTGTCCGGGGCGAGGATCCGGACGGTCCGGCTCCGCTCCAGCAGTTTCTTCAGCCGCTCCTGCCGCCGGCCCTCCCGGGCCCAGTCGATGTTGCAGGCCCGGAAGTAGAAATCCTCGAACTCCTCGAAACTCATCCCGGCGTCCTGGGCCTGGCTGTGGGTGGGATAGCGGGTGATCACCCAGCGGGTGTGGTCGACCCGCCGCTCGTGGATCGGTTTCAAGAGTAACTGGCGGGTACTCAACACCTGGCCGGGGATCCCGGCCAGGGTCTGGTTGTTCAGCGGCGAGCCGATCCCGATATAGACGTCCACCTGCTTCATAAACTCCAGCTCGTGGCGGGGGAAGTAGGAAAGCTGCCGGGGATCGGCCCGGCGGTAGAAGTTATAGACCAGGTCGGAATCCCGGTAGGCGATCCGGACGTGGCGGGCGGACCGGGCCAGGCAGAGGGTCTGGATCTCCCGGATGAACTCGACCGGGGTGCCGTCGGCGTACTCCAGCATCACGATATCGCCGTCGGCGACTTCGGAGGAATAATCGACAATGATTTTTGCCAGCTTCCGCTGTCTCGGGTCTTTCATAGTCCGCTCCCGGTTATTCGAAACTTATCCGCAGCAGGACGATCTCCGGGGTGTTGCCGACCCGGACCGGCGGTCCCCAGGTCCCGGCCCCGCTGCTGACGTAGATTTTCGTCTCTTCCATCCTCCCGTAACCCCAGCTTACCGGGTAGATGGACGAGGTGATCAGGTTGATGGGAAATAACTGCCCGTGGTGGGTGTG
>PWXJ01000133.1 GCA_003561965.1 PVC group bacterium | reverse complement strand
CCTCATCCTTCTCCAGGCCGCTGGAGGCGGTGATGGTGATGTTCTGCTCCTTGCCGGTGCCGAGGTCCTTGGCCGAGACGTTGAGGATCCCGTTGGCGTCGATGTCGAAGGAGACCTCGATCTGGGGGACGCCCCGGGGCGCCGGGGGGATCCCGGTCAGGTGGAACTTCCCGATCGTCCGGTTGGCGCCCGCCATCTCCCGCTCGCCCTGGAGGACGTGGATCTCGACCTGGGTCTGGTTGTCGGCGGCGGTGGAGAAGATCTCGCTCTTCTTGGTCGGGATGGTGGTGTTCCGCTCGATCAGCTTGGTCATCACCCCGCCCAGGGTCTCGATCCCCAGCGAAAGCGGGGTGACGTCGAGCAGGAGGACGTCCTTGACGTCGCCCTGGAGGACGCCGGCCTGGATGGCGGCGCCGATCGCCACCACCTCGTCGGGGTTGACGCCCTTATGCGGCTCCTTCTTGAAGATCTTCTTGACCATCTCCTGGACCGCCGGCATCCGGGTCATCCCCCCGACCAGGATCACCTCGTCGACCCCGTCGGCGCTCAGGCCGGCGTCCTTGAGGGCGGCCCGGCAGGGACCCTCGGTCCGCCCGATCAGGTCCTCGCAGAGCTGGTCGAGCTTGGCCCGGGTCAGCTTCATCGAGAGGTGCTTGGGCCCGGCGGCGTCGGCGGTGATGAAGGGGAGGTTGATCTCGGTCTCCTTGGTCGAGGAGAGCTCGCACTTGGCCTTCTCGGCCGCCTCCTTCAGCCGCTGGATCGCCATCGGGTCCTGCTTGAGGTCGATCCCCTGGTCCTTCTTGAACTCCCCGGCGATCCAGTCGATCACCCGCTGGTCGAAGTCGTCCCCGCCGAGATGGGTGTCCCCGTTGGTCGACTTGACCTCGAAGACCCCCTCGCCGAGTTCGAGGATCGAGATGTCGAAGGTTCCGCCCCCGAGGTCGAAGACGGCGATCTTCTCGTCCTTCTTCTTGTCCAGGCCGTAGGCCAGGGAAGCGGCGGTCGGCTCGTTGATGATCCGCTTCACCTCCAGGCCGGCGATCTTGCCGGCGTCCTTGGTCGCCTGGCGCTGGCTGTCGTTGAAGTAGGCGGGGACGGTAATCACCGCCGCGGTCACCTTCTCGCCGAGGTGGGCCTCGGCGTCGGCCTTCATCTTCCGCAGGAGCATAGCCGAGATCTCGGGCGGAGAATAGACCTTGCCCTCCGCCTCGACCCGGGCGTCGCCGTTGGAAGCCTTGATCACCTTGTAGGGTACCAGCTTGATCTCCGAGGAGACTTCTTCGAACCTTCTCCCCATAAAGCGCTTGATCGAGAAGACGGTGTTGGACGAGTTGGTGATCGCCTGCCGCTTGGCCGGCTGGCCGACCAGCCGCTCGCCGGTCTTGGTGAAGGCGATGACGGACGGGGTGACCCGGCTCCCCTCGGCGTTGGAGATCACCTTGGGCTCCTTGCCCTCCATTACCGCCATACAGGAATTGGTGGTTCCCAGATCGATTCCGATTACTTTAGGCATAACTTTTTACCTCCGTGCTTGACAATAGGTTAACAACAGAAATTGAACCCACTTTAATTGGAGCAATTCTTATGCCAGCTTCCGGAGAAGACGGAGAAAAATAGGATTTATCGGCTAGCTGTTGACCATCAACGGATAATGACCTGAGTGCCGTGAAGAGTGACGGAGGAAACCGGGCCTACTTGAGAGACAATATGACACACCAGGTGGGGGAAAGAAAAATCACGTGTCTAAATGGCACATAGGGGGAGACGGCCGGCAAGCCTCCCGGGGAGGATGGGACCAGGTTCAGCGCCGTTCCAGCTCCTGCCGGGCCCGGGAAGCGGCCTGGCGGGCGGGACGGTAGTCGGGCCGGAGTTCGAGGACCCGCTCGAAGCGGGCAAGGGCGGAGGAGGCTTCCCCCTCCTGGAGCAGGATCAAACCCAGGTTGTAGTGGGCGGCCGGATCGTCGGGGTCGAGTTCCAGGGCCGAGAGGAAATGGTCCCGGGCCTGCCGGGTCTCCCCCAGGGCGAAGAGGGCGATCCCCAGGTTGTTGTGGGCCTCGACCGCTTCGGGGTTGATCTCCAGGGTCTTCCGGTAATGGACGACCGCTTCTTCCAGTTCCCCCCGCCCGGCCAGGAGGTTGGCCAGGTTGTAATGGGCCGGCTGGTAACGGGGGGAGACCTCGATCGCCCGTCGGTAGAGTTCCTCCGCCCGGCCCGGACGCCCCTCCCGGAGGACGATGTTGCCCAGGCTGTTGTAGGCCCGGGGGTTGAGGGGGCGGCGGGCGATCACCTGCCGCCACATCCCCTCCGCCGAGTAATAGTCCCGGTTGCGGAGCACGGTCAGGGTTCCCAGGCCGGAGGCGATAATCACGGTGAGCGCTATCCCCCAGGCTCTTCTCCGGTCCGGGCGGCCGGGGAATAATTTTCCCAGCAGTTCAAATCCCCCGGCCGTCCCGAGCACGGCCAGGGCGGCCAGGGGAAGATACATCCGGTGTTCGAAGGCGAGGTCTTCCAGGGGAAGGAGGGAGGAAGTGGGGGCGAGGATCAGGAAGAACCACAGGCCGGCGAACCCCAGCGGGGGGGTTTTCTTCAGGGCCGCGGCGGTCAGGGCCAGCAGACCGAGAACGACCGGCAGTCCCGGCCAGACCCCGGCCGGGGACCGGACCGGAAGCCAGTGATAATCCAGGACCAGGGGACGGGGGTAGAGGGCGAGGCGGAGGTAGTGGGCGATCACCCCGAACTGACTCAACCCGTATTCCAGGGGCTGGTGGGTCCTGATATCCTCATAGGAAGTGGTCAGAAGCAGTGCTGCCTGGAAGGCCAGGGTGAGAAAAAGAGCCAGATAGTACCAGCGGCGGCGGCGCCGGATCTCCCGCCAGCCGGCAGCGGTGAAGACGCGGTCGTAGAGGAGGACGATGACCGGAGCGGTCGCCATCACCGCCTTTGATCCCATCCCCAGGGCGCAGAGGAGCACCGAGAGACAGTACCACCTCCAAGGTCGGGACGAGGCCGTCCCCCGGATAAAGGCGTAGAGCGTCCCGAGGAAGAACAGTCCCATCAGCGACTCGCAGCGCTGGGTGATATAGGTGACCGACTGGGTCTGGAGGGGGTGGACCGCCCAGATCAGGGCGGCGGCCAGGGAAAGCCCGGCGGCCGACTTCCGGTACCGTTCCGGGAGGCGGGGGGAGAGAAGGGTTCTCCTGACGATCCCGAACAGGACCAGGGCCGCCGCCAGGTGGATCAGGATATTCCCGCCCCGGTAGGAGGCCGGCGAAGGTCCGAAAAGGGCCCGGTTGAGCGAGAGGGAGAAGCTGACCACCGGCCGGTCGCGGAGCGGGCTCCTCGGGGGGGCGGCGAAGGCTTCCCCGGGCGGCCAGAGCCGTTCCAGGTAGGGGTTGCGGACAATGGTCGCCTCGTCGTCAAAGACAAATTCCCCGGGGAGGCTGCTGAGATAGACCAAAACCACCGCCGCGGCGAGCAGAAGCCCGAAGAACAGTAGGGTCCCGTTCTTCATCGAGCCGCCTCGCCCCGGGCCACCGCCAGGGCCCGGAGGGCCGGTTCGTAACCCGGACTCAATTCCAGGGTCCGCTCCAGGTCGCCGACCGCCTCCCCGGAACGGCCGAGCTTGATCAGGGCGACCCCCCGGTTGTAATAACCGGCCGGGTCGGAGGGGTCGGCGGCGACCGCCGCCTCGAAATGAGTCAGGGCCTGATCCAGCTCGCCCCGGGCGGCCAGCTGGACCCCCAGGTTGTTGTGGGAGTCGCGGTGGCCGGGGTCCCGGCGGAGAACCTCCCGGTAGGCGGCGATCCCCTCCTCGATCCGGCCCGCCTCGACCAGGAGGTTGGCCAGGTTGTAGCGGGCCGGGACCGAGTGGGGGTTGATCTCCAGTGCCGCCCGGTACTCCGCCCGGGCCCCGGCCGGATCGCCCTCTTCCAGGAGAAGGTTGCCCAGCCCCAGCCGGGCGGAATGGTCGTCCGGACGGGCCCGGATGATCTCCCGGTAAACCGCGGCGGCCTCCTCCCCCCTCCCCTCCCGGGCCAACCCCCGGGCCAGGTCAACCGCGATCGAGGTGTATTCCGGGCCCAGCTCCAGGGCCCGCCGGTAGAGGGCGAAGGCCTCTTCGGTTTCCCCTTTTTCCAGGTGGAGGTCGGCCAGGTTCTTCAACGCCGGCCGGGAACCGGGATCGAGCTGGAGAGCCCTCCGGTAGGACTCGGCCGCCGGACCGAGCCGGCCGGCTCTCTGGAGGGCGACGCCCCGGTTGGTGTAGGCGGAAGAGTAACCGGGCTGGAAGGCGAGGGCCCGGTCGAAGGCGGTGACCGCCTCGTCCCATTCCCCCACCCGGAGCCAGGCCAGCCCCCGGTCGTAGTGCCACTTCTCCGGGGAAGGCTGAAAACCGGCGTAATTCACCGAGCAGACCAGGTAGAGGACCGCCCCCGCCCCCGCCCAGCCCAGGGCGGGCAACCAGCGCCGGGAAGCGAGGAGCGCGGCGATCTTTCCCGCGGCGGCGGCGGCAAAAATTATCAGGAACGGGATCACCGGGACCCGGTAGCGGGCCCCGGCGGCGAAGGGGAGCATCGAGAGAAAATAGACCACGACCAGAACGGCCAGCAGAGCCGCTCCCCGGGTCTCTTTTTCTCCCGGCGGGGCGGGAAGGGAGGCGGGAAAAGCGAAGATCATCGCCGCGCCGAGGATGGCCAGGGCCAGGACCAGGGAAAAGTTTCCCGGGAGCCGGCCCAGCAGCGGGGAGTGGAGCCGGGCGTAATGGACCTCCCTCAGGTTCCGGATCTCCCGGGGGCCCCAGAAGAGGAGGGCCTTGCGGCCCTGGAGCCGGAGGAACCGGCCCGGCGATTCGAGGGCGAAGCTCAGGGCCCGGCGGCTGAGGTGATTCGAGGCCTGGGCGTGGGTCAGGGGCCGGCCGAGTTCGATCTCCAGCCGCCGGACGATCCGGGGCCAGTCGAAGGGGCTGCCGATATTGCCGATCCCGGGGATGAAGTGGGTCGTCCCGTCGCTCAGCTCGTTGTTGGCCACCCCGAGACTGATCCCGGCGTTGACCGAGATCGGGACCAGTTCTTTCGAGACCGCGTAATTCCGGACCGTCACCGGGAGGACGGCGGCCAGCACCCCGAGGGAAATCCCCCCGGCCGTCCCGGCCAGCCGGACCATCCCCTCCCGGCGGCGGAGGGGCCAGGCGGCCCAGGCCGCCCCGGCCGGGAGGAGGAGGAGGGCGTTGGGCCGGAAGATCGCCAGGGCCCCCAGGGCCAGCCCCGCCGGCAGGTACCGGGCGAAACCGCCCCGGGCGGCGGCCCGGGAGAGCAGGTCGGCAAAGAGAAGCGAGAGGAAGACCGCCCAGGCCACCCCGATCAGTTCGCCCTCGTAATAGATGAAGATCCAGTAAACCGCCGCCCCCAGGGCGGCCAGGAACCCGGCCGGGCGGCCGAAAAACCGGCGGGCCAGCCCCCGGACCAGGAGGACCGAACCCAGGCCGAGGGCGAACTGAAAGATCCGGGGCCAGGCCGGTCCGTAACCGCAGATCCGGAAGACCAGGGCGAGAAAGAAGGCGTAACCGGGTGGGCGGTAGTAGGGAAACCGGTAGAGCTGCGGGTCCTCCCGCCCCTCGAAATCCGTCCAGTCCCCCTCCGCCAGCCCCCGGGCCCAGTAGATGTGGTAAGCGGCGTCGAGGCCGGGACGGGCGAACTCCGGGGCATCCCGGATCTCCCCGAGATAAATCACCCTGAGAATCAGGGCGAGCGCCAGGGGAACTGTGTAACTGAGTATCTTCATCCGCGTAGCAGCCCCGGACCTAACCGGGACGGGTCGGACCCCGGCCTCAGCCGCCCGGTTCCCGGGGGTCCGGCGCGGGATCCGGGGAGCGGTAGGACCGGCCGATCGAGTAAACCCTGATCCGGATGATATCGATCAGCATCAGCAGAGAGTCGCGCAGGGGGCTGACCGAGCTGCCGGGGGCGTTGAACCACCTCACCGGGACCTCTTTGACCGGGAGACCGAGTTTCCGGGCCAGGTGGAGGATCTCGACGTCGAAGCTGAAACCCTCGATCCGGCAGCGGGGGAAGATCTCGTCCGCGGCCCGCCGGGTGAAACATTTAAACCCGCACTGGGTGTCGGCGACCCCGGGGACCGCCAGGAACCGGACCAGGCCGTTGAAGACCCTCCCCATCAGCTCCCGGTGCCAGGGTTGGCGGACCACGATGTCGGAGTCCTTCAGAGAGCGGGAGCCGATCACCACCTCGAACCCCTCCCGGAAAAAGGGGAAGAACTTCTCCACCTCCTCGATCGGGGTGGAGAGGTCGGCGTCGGAGAAGAGGATATACTCCCCCCGGGCCCGGGCCGCCCCCTCGCGGACGGTGTATCCCTTGCCCTGGTTCTCCTTCCGGTCGATAACCTCCAGGGGGAACCCTTCCGGCCGCCAGCGGGCGGCGACGGCGGCCGTCCGGTCGCGGCTGCCGTCGCTGACCACGATCACCTCGTATCCGTAATCCCGCTGACCGAGATATTCGGAGATCCGCTCCAGGGTCGCCGGGAGCCGGGATTCCTCGTTGTAGGCCGGGATGACCAGGGAAAGAAACGGCCGGTTCATTTTTTCTTCCGGGTGGAGTGCGGGTTGCTCGGACCGGGTCACAGGGACTCCCGGACCCGTTTCTTCAGTTTCTTCAGCTTCCCCCGGATCAGCCGGGAGGCAATGAAGCCGGCCCGGTCGGAGATCAGCACCCCCTCCAGGTGGTCGTACTCGTGCTGTATGATCCGCGCCAGGAGGCCCTCCGCTTCCAGCCGCCGGGGCTCTCCCTCCTGGTCGAGATACTCGACCAGGAGGGATTTTGACCGGGGAATCTCGACGAAGACTTCGGGGAAGCTGAGACAGCCCTCTTCCGCCGAAACCTCCCCTTCCCGCCCCCGGATCACCGGGTTGATGAAGACCTTCAGGCCGGTCCCGTCATCGGCCAGAAACAGCCGGCGGGGCACCCCGACCTGGTTGGCGGCCAGGCCCAGCCCCTGGTGGTAGTAGAGGCTCTCGGTCATCCGGCGGACCAGGTCCCGGATCTCACCGTCAACCTCCTCCACCGGGGCGGCCCTTTCCTCCAGGACCGGGCTTCCGTAGATTTTTATCGGCAGAACGGTCATTACAGGCAATCGCTGGATACTATTTCTCTTTTCCCCGCGTGTTGATTATAGCATACCCTATCCTGATCTGTTCCGGAAACAACGCCCGGCGGCTATCCCGTCCGGCCGGGGCGGGAGAACCAACCGGAGCCGGCCGACCAATCGGCGACGGCGGCCCCCCGGCCGGGGCGGAGGGGATTTTCCAGGACCGCCAGCATAAAGGCCTTGGCGGAGGCAACCGCTTCCCGGGGCCGGAAGCCCCGGGCCAGGAAGGCGGCGATCGCGGCGGAGAAGGTACACCCGGTCCCGTGGAGGCTCTCCCCGGCCAGCCGGGGCGAGGGGAGAAAGACCATCTCCCGGCCGTCGAAGAAGAGGTCGTCGGCGTCCCGGCGCCGGTGCCCGCCCTTGATCACCACGCAGCGGGGGCCGAGGGAATGGATCGCCCGGGCCGCCCGTCGCATCGAATCTCGGCCGGCGACCGGAAAGCCGGCCAGGACCCCGGCTTCATCGAGGTTGGGGGTAACGACCAGGGCGGCCGGGAGGAGGAGGTCCCGGAGACTTGCCACCGCGTCGTCCCGGAGGAGACTGTCGCCGGAGGTGGCCGCCATCACCGGGTCGACGACCAGGTTCTCGATCCGGTGCCGGGCGGCCTTTTCCGCCACGACCCTGACGATCTCCGCCCCGCCGAGCATCCCGGTCTTGACCGCCCCCGGTTCGATATCCTCGATCACGGCGTCGATCTGGGCCCCGACCAGTTCCGGGTCAAGCAGGGCGACCTCCCGGACCGAGCGGGTGTCCTGGGCGGTGACGGCGGTCAGGGCGGAGGTCCCGAAGACCCCGAGGGCCGAGAAGGTCTTGAGGTCGGCCTGGATCCCCGCCCCGCCTCCGGAATCGGAACCGGCAACGGTCAGGGCGGCGGGGAGAGTCTTGTCGGCGGCTGACTGTGATTTCTCCGGATACATTGGAAGGACCTAAAGGACGTAAAGGACAATCGGGATTAAACGGGATTCTGATTTAACCAAAGTAAAATCAAAACCGCAGGCCGATGAAGCCGTGGAGTTCGGACATCTCGAAATCGAACTTCTTGTCGAACTTCTCCCGCAGTTCCTCGACCTCCTCCGGGGTCTTCTCGGTGGCGGACGATTCGCCGTCGAACTTCAGGTAGGTGTAGGAGACCCCGAACAGGAGGTCGAGCCGGGCGGAGAGCGGAACCTCGGCCTGGACCCGCCCGGTGATATTTTCATATTCCAGGTCGAGATGCTTCTCGTGACGGATGGAGAAAGGGAGGTGATCGGTGGAACCTTGGTAACGGAAGAACCCGTAACGGGCCCGGGCGGTCAGGCGGAACCCGTCCGGGGGACCGATCCGAAACTCCCCCCCGAGACCGATCGCCGGCACCCCGACCCCGGCCCAGCCGTCGGTCCGGCCGCCGACCACGTAGTCCCGGGGGGGGTTCTCGTACTGGACCGTCCCGGTGGGGGGGCCGGCGTCGAGATCGTAGGTGCCGAAGAGTCCGGTGACCCCGAGGTAGATCGCCGGGATGAACTGGAAATTCTCCGCCGGGGAGACCGTGACCGGGGTGAAGAGCAGGCTGAGATCGCAGAAGACCGTCCTCATATCGGCGGTGAAAGGCTGACCCTCGGGGATCATCATATACTCGTAGCGGCGCCCCTCGAACTCGATCTCGTTGGCGATCCCGATGTAATAGTCCCGCAGGGCCACGGTGTCGGCCGAGGGGTGATAATAAAAACCGCCCAGCCCGAGGGTGAAGAACCGCCACCGCTTCTCCAGGCGGGCCCCGAAGGTGGCCTTCTTCCCGTCCAGCCCGAGCTCGGCCAGGGAATAGCTCTCACCCTGGGTCTCCTTCCCGATCAGCTCGTAGTAGGGGCGGACCGTCTCCTCGACCGAACCCTTGATCCGGGTGACCCGGCCGGCGGTGAGTTCGAGGTCAAAAGTCCCCCGGCCGTCCCGGACCCTTCCCCACTGGAGAAAACCGCCCGCCCGGACCGGGGCGGCGGCCAGGCCGAGAAGCAGGATTGAACAGGCGGTTAGCCGGACCGGTAACATATCGTTATTCCTCCGGGCTAAAATTGGAGCGGTTGGGGAGACCGGCCGGGGTGGTGCGTCCAGAGACCGATCTCGCCCCCTTCCATCATCCCGTAGCAGTAGCGCCGGATCCAGTTGCCCGTATTACAGTAACGCCCGGAGGGGAGGTCGCGGAGCTCCGGGACGTGGGTATGGCCGGCGACCACGATGTCGTTCCCGGCCTCCAGCAGTCTCTCCGCCGATTCCCGGTAGATGCCGAGGATCTCCGGGGAAGGATCGGAGATCAGGTAAGTGCGGCTGAGGCGGGAAAAAAACTCACCCAGGCCGACTCCGATATTCGGATGGAGGGTCCGGTAGAGGGCCTGGAGGACCCGGTTGCGGAGGATGGCCCGGAGAATGATATTGGCCCGGTCGCCGGGACGGAGGTCGTCGCCGTGAGTGACGTAGAGCCGCTTGCCCTGGACGACGCCCCGGAAATCGTCCCGGTGGACCGTGATTCCGATTGTCCGCTCGAGAAAGGGACCGACCGCGAAGTCGTGGTTGCCGAGACAATAATGGATCTCGGTCCCCGACCGGGCCAGGTCGGCCAGGGCGGCCAGGACGCGGAAGTAATCGGGCCGGATCGCCCGGCGGTATTCGATCCAGAAGTCGAAGAGGTCGCCGACGATAAAGAGCCGGGCGGCCCGGGGAGATATCTCCCGGAAAAAATCGAGCAGGGCGGCTTCCCTATCTTCCCCCCCGGAGATCGGAATCCCGAGGTGGGCGTCGGAGACAAAGTAGGCGGCGTCCTTCATAAGGGGATAAAAATAGAGGATCGGAAGCAGGAAAACAACCTGAATATAAAAACTTCTTGCGTTCCGGGCGCTGATCTATAATCTGGCGGGCTTTACTAACCCGGGTTGATCCCGGACAACCGAAGATCATTTTTCGGCGATAAAATTATGAAAACCGTATTCCCGATCGGAAAAATCCGCAATATCGGGCTGACCGCCCATATTGACGCCGGTAAGACCACCGTGACCGAACGGATCCTGTTTTTTACCGGCAAGAGCCACAAGCTGGGGGAGGTCCACGACGGCGAGGCCGCGATGGACTGGATGGTCCAGGAACAGGAACGGGGGATCACCATCTCCTCGGCCGCCACCACCACCTACTGGAAGGAGCACCGGATCAATATCATCGACACCCCGGGACACGTCGATTTCACGGCCGAGGTCGAGAGATCGCTGAGGGTCCTCGACGGAACGGTGGCCCTCTTCTGCGCGGTGGGCGGGGTCCAGCCCCAGTCGGAGACCGTCTGGCGCCAGGCGGATAAGCACTCCGTCCCCCGGCTGGCCTTCGTCAACAAGATGGACCGGGCGGGAGCGGATTTCCCCGGGGTGGTCGAGGAGATCAAGCGGGAATTGGGGGCCAACGCCGTCCCGATCGTCCTCCCGATCGGGTCCGAGTCCGAATTCCGGGGGATCGTCGACCTGGTAGAGATGAAAGCGATCTATTACCAGGAAAGCGGCGGGTCGATCACGCTCCTCGAAGAAGCGGTGCCGGAGGAGATGCTCCGGGATGCCGAGGCGGCCCGGGCGGTCCTGATCGAACGGATCAGCGAGGAAGACGAAGTCCTGATGGAAAAGTTCGTCCACGGGGAGGAGCCGGAAACATCCGACCTGGTCCGGGCCCTGCGGAAGACCACCATCGCCGGGACCGTGATCCCGGTCCTCTGCGGCGCCGCTTTCCGGAACAAGGGAATCCGTTTCCTCCTCGACGCGATCGTCAAGTACCTCCCCTCCCCGGTCGATCTCCCGCCGGTGATCGGGACCCTGGAAGAGGCGGACCGCGAGATCATCCGCCACCCCCGGGACGACGCCCCCCTGGCCGCCCTGGCCTTCAAGATCACCTCCGACAAACATATGGGTAAGCTGCTCTACCTCCGGGTGTACTCCGGAACTATCCGGGCCGGGGAGACCTACTACAACCCGACCCGGGAGATCAGACAGCGGGCGGGACGGATCTTCGAGATGCACGCCAACAAGCAGCTGGCGGTGGAGGAACTCCGGGCCGGAGGGGTGGGGGCGGTGGTCGGGATGAGTGATTCCCGGACCGGCGACCCCATCTGCAGCGAAGACCATCCGATCATCCTCGAGTCGATCGAGTTCCCGGCTCCGGTGATCGGGGTGGCGGTGAAACCGGCCACTACCGCCGAGCGCGACCGGCTCTCAACAGCTCTCTCCCGGCTGGCGGACGAAGACCCGACCTTTATCGTCCGGACCGACCCCGAGACCGAGGAAGTGGTGATCTCCGGGATGGGCGAACTCCACCTGGAGGTGATCATCGACCGGCTCCGGAGGGAGTTCGGCGTCGGGGTCGATTCCGGCGCCCCCCAGGTCGCCTACCGGGAGACGGTCCTGGGCACTATCGAACACGAACACAAGCACGTCAAGCAGACCGGCGGTCACGGCCAGTACGCCCACGTCAAGTTCCGGATCGAACCGGGCCGGCCCGGAGAAGGATTCCAGTTCGAAAACGAGGTCCGGGGAGGACGGGTCCCCCGGGAATACGTCCCGGCAGTGGAGAGGGGCGTGGTCGACGCGATGGCCAAGGGGCCGTACGCCGGCTTCCCGATGGTCGACGTCAAATTTACTTTGCTCGACGGGTCCTCCCACGAAGTCGACTCGTCCGATCTGGCCTTCCGGACCTGTGCCGCCGCCGGCTTCCGGGACGCCTGCCGAAAGGCCGGACTGAGGCTGCTGGAGCCGGTGATGAATATCGAGGTCATCACCCCCGACGAATACCTGGGGGCGGTCGCCGGGTCGATCTGCTCCAAGCGGGGAAGGATTGCCCGGATGGAGACCAGGGGAAAGACCGCGGTGATCTCCGGGATGGTCCCCCTCTCCCAGATGTTCGGATACTCCACCGAACTGCGGACGATCACCAGCGGCCGGGCCGAGTTCTCGATGCACTTCGAGCACTACGAGGCGGTCCCCTACTCCCTGGCCGAGGAGATCGTCGCCGCCCGCCGGGAAACCTGACCTCCCCCCAAAAAAAATTCACCGCAGAGTCGCCAAGAACGCGAAGACGCGCAAAGGGTTTTAAAGTTCTATACTCGAGAGATTTCAAGATCCGGCGCTACTGTGAGTAGTGAACCGGCCCTTGATCTTCGAAGTTAAACTCTAATTTTCCTTTGCGTACCTTTGCGACCTTTGCGTCTTTGCGGTGAATATTTTTGGGGGGGTTAGTTGCTGAGGCGGATCGGGAAGTGATGGAAATCCTTGATCCAGAAAGCCAGGAAGAAGGTGTACTCGTCCTCCTCGTCCCGCCGACGGAACTCCAGGGAGGAGGTCCAGCAGTGCAGGTCCCGGTAGATGGTGAGTGACTCCTCCTCGAAACGATCCTCCAGGGTATCGTAGCGGCCGTAGACCTTGAACGCCCAGAGCGGGTTGAGCCGGAGATAGACTTCCGCGGCGAGCTGGTTCCGGTTCCGGTCAAACCGGTAACTGTGGGACAGGTTCACCCTCCAGTCGTCCTGCCTGACCCAGATGTCCAGGGTATTGCGCTTGATCCGGTTGTCGTAGCTGTCGTAGAGCAGATCGAGATTGAGTCCCGCCCGGGGATTGGGGGTAAGCCGGAGCCGGCTGGAGATATCCCCGATCAGGCGATCATTGTTGTCCCGTTCGGGGCGGGTAAAGAGCGGGGTGGAGAGATCCAGGTCGACCAGGGTCCAGCTGGTCTGGGCGTCCGTTGGACCCCGCTTGGTCTGGAGGCGGTTACGGAGACTGAGGCGGAAGAAATTCTCCCGCTCGATCCGGTCGATACCGTCGAACTGGTAGAGATCACGGTAATCCTCGGTCGGGTTGTCGGTATAGACGTAGTTCACCGAGGGAGTGATCACGTGGCGGAGCCGGTCGATCTCCAGCCAGTCGACCCGGGTGGGGAAGACTCCGTAGATATCGGTGGAAAGACCCAGGCCGGAAGAAAATACTCTCCGCCAGATATCCCTCTCTTCCGGAAGTTCCGGGGTGGGCCCGGGTTCCGGCTCGGGCATCTCTTCCCCGTCAGATTCCGGATCCGGGGCCGGTTCCCCGTTGGTTCCGGAAAGTTCCGGCTCCTCCGGGGGATAACGGGGGGGACCCCGGGTATAATGATTATACCGGATAGAGGTCGAAGGCAGGACGTTGAGCCAGCCGAATAACTTCCGGGAGTAACTTAACTGGTGAAAGGTGTCGAAACGGCCCGCCTGGTAAACGGAGGAGGATATGCCGGGGAATTTCCGAGTCAGCCAGGCATAGGAGTTCTGTCCCTGGTAGTAGAAATCGCTCTCCCCGATCCGGGATTCCTGGACCTGGAGTTTCACCTCCGGAAGCCGCTCGGTGGTCGTGAGAAAATCGTTCAGGCGGGGCTGGACTTCCAGGCTGAGTGTGAGACTCTCCCACCTCCGGTCGAAGAACAGGTAGGATCTCGGCTGGGAGTCGGCGTCATATTCCCTCCGGAAGAAATCCTTGCGGACCGTGGGGTCGCTGGCGTAGCTGAGAGAGAGGGTACTGCCGATTTGGTAGGGCAACGGCTGGCGGTAAGAGTATTCCAGGACGTACCTTTCGGCGGTCTCTTTTTCCCCGGCCGGAGTTTCGTACCCCCGATCGTGCAGATAATAGGACAGCCATTCACCCCGGCCCTTCGCCCCGGGAAAGAACTCTCCGCTTAAACCGTAGGCCCAACCCCGGCGGTACCGGTAGTCGAGATGGACGATGGTCTCGATGCCGGGAACGCACCAGTGGTAGCCGGAGAGAAAGAAGAATCCCCACCGGTTCCGGTAACCGGGGTAGATGAAAAATCCCCGGCAGTCGTCCTTGAGCGATCGGCGGAAGTAGGGGAGCCAGAGGACAGGGACCTTCCCGACGTAGAAAGTCACGTTATGAGCGATCAGCTTGTCGTCGGGATAGACGATCAGCTTTCCGGCTTTCAGCCGGTAGTGGGGAACCTCGGCGTCGCAGGTGCTGGCATAGCCGTCGTAAAAGGTAACCTTCTCCCGCCCCTCCGACTCCACGATCTCGGACCGGCCGAACCAGGGCTCGTAGTAACCGGCGCCCGGGGCCATAATCCCTTCCTCGGTGACAAAATCGTACCTGATCTTGTCGCTGGTGATCACGTTGTCCCCCTGGACCAGGACCACGTTCCCCTCGGCGTAGGCTTCCTTCCGATCCAGGTAGATCATCGCCCGGTCGGCGGTCAGCAGGGCGGTCCCGTAACCGATCCGGACATTGCCCTCGGCCTCGATCAGGTTCCCCCCGTCCCGGTAGCGGAGCCGGTCTCCCTCGGCGATGATCGCCGCCGGGGCCGGGGGAACGGCTTCAATCACTTCAGATGCCTCTCCGGGAACGAGTTCAGGTTCCACCCCGGCTGCCGTCCGGGAATCTGAGCGCCGTTCGCGACCGGTGGGCCGGGAGTAGACCTCGACCGGACCGCCCAACCCGGGGCCGGGCTCGGTTTCCCGATCCTGGCCGCAGGACCGGCAACCCTCCCCGGACCCGTAAACGGGGGAAGTCGGCAGAAGAAAGGCCAGGGCGGCAAACAGCCCGGCGGAGAGGGTTAGTCCGGTTCGGGAAATTTTCACGGCAACGGCTCCGCCCGGTCCCGGAACCAGTCGATGAAGGAGTCCAGTCCCCGCCGGAGCGGGACCTCCGGGCGGTATCCGAGCATCTTCTTCGCCTTGCCGACATCGGCCAGGGTGGCGCGGACGTCGCCGGGCTGGAAGGGGAGCCGCTTGAGGACCGGCTCCCGGCCGAGTTTCTCTCCCAGCAGGTCGATCAGCCCGCCCAGGGCGATCGAATGCGCCCCGCCGAGGTTGAAGACCTCGAATTCCAGGTCGGCTTCCAGGGTGGCGAGGACCCCGGCGATGATATCGTCGATATAGGTATAATCCCGCCGGGAGGACCCGTCGCCGTAGACCGGGATCTCTTCCCCCCGGACGATCCGGCGGCTGAAGAGATGGATGGCCATATCCGGACGCTGGCGGGGCCCGTAAACGGTGAAGAAGCGGAGGGCGGCGATCCGGATCCCGTACTGCCGGTGGAATACCCGGCAGAGACGCTCCCCGGTCAGCTTGGTCAGCCCGTAGGGGGAGACCGGCTCGAGGGCCGGTTCACCCTCCCGCAGGGGCAGACGGGGGCAGTCACCGTAAACCGAGGAAGAGGAGGCGAAGATGAACCTCTCCGTCCCTGTCTTCCGGGCCGCCTCCAGCAGGACCAGGGTACCCCCGACGTTGACCTCCTGGTAGAGAAGGGGTTGAGCCAGGGAGGGCCGGACCCCGGCCCGGGCGGCGAGATGGATCACCACCGGAAAACGGCAGCGCCGGAAGAGACCTTCCATCCGTTCCCGGTCCCGGATATCGGCCTCGACCAGTTCCAGGCCGGGATGGCCGGCGACCCGGGCCAGGTTGGCCCTCTTCCGGGAGGGGTCGTAGTAGTCGTTGAAGTTGTCGACCAGCACCACCCTCCGGCCCGCTTCCAGGAGAGCCTCGACGAGATGGGAGCCGATGAACCCGGCCCCTCCGGTCAGCAGTATCATCTAATTCAACCTCGCGATTATCGTCAAACCGGCTGCTTGGGGAAGAGGGGCGCACCCTTCTTCACCGGGCGGGTCCAGCGGTATCCACCCCACCGGGCAGGCAAGATCGCTTCCCCAGCCCCGCCGTAATCGACCCCCAGGGTCTCCAGGCCCCGGGCGGCTTTCTCCGGCATCAGGGGCAGCAGGTAAATCAGGATGATCCGGACCGCCTCGGCGCAGGTGGCGAGGATCTCGGCCAGCCGGGGCGAGGCGGGGTCCTCCCGGGCCAACCGGTAGGGCTTATTGATCTCGATGTAACGGTTGGCCGCGGTCTCCAGTCCGACCACCGCCCCGATATAAGCCTGGAACTCCAGCCGGGCCATCCAGCCGGGGGATTTCTCGATCAGCTCCCGGGCCCGGACGATCACCTCCGCCTCCCGGGACGACCCCTCCGGGGGTGGCGGACCGATGGTCCCGGAAAGGTATTTCTCCACCATCTTCACCGTCCGGCTGAGGAGGTTGCCGACCCCGTTGGCCAGTTCGGCGTTATAGATCTCCCGGAGCTGTTCCGGGGAGAAGTTGCCGTCGTCGCCGAACCGGACCGACCGGAGGAGGAAGTAGCGGAAGTAATCGGGTGAGTATTCCGCGCAGATCTTCCCGATCTCTTCCCGGGAGATGAAATTTCCCAGGGTCTTGGACATCTTCCTCCCCTGGTTGAGCCACCAGCCGTGGGCGAAGACGGTCACCGGAAGGGGGAGGTCGAGGGCCAGGAGCAGGCAGGGCCAGTAAACCGCGTGGAACCAGAGGATATCCTTGCCGATCAGGTGGATGTCGGCCGGCCAGTACCGGGCGAAGAGGTCCTGCTCCGTGTCGCCGAGCGGGGGGTAACCGAGGGCGGTGACGTAGTTGGAGAGGGCGTCGATCCAGACGTAAACGCTCCGGCCGGGGTCGTTGGGCATCGGGACTCCCCAGTTCTTCAGCTTGTCCGCCTGGCGGGAGACGCTCAGGTCCTCCACCCCCAGCTTCAGCTTGCTCAACACCTCGTTCCGGCGAGTGGCGGGAAGGATGAACTCCGGGTGGGACTCGATGTGGTCGATCAGGGGCCCGACCCAGCGGCTGAGCCGGAAGAAATAGCTCTCCTCGGTATGCCGGACCAGCTCCCGGCCGCTGATCGGACTCTTGTAGCCGCTCTCCCGGGCGGAGTTCTCGGTCACGAACTCCTCCTGGTCCTCGTCGTACCAGCCGTCGTAGGAGCCGAGGTAGATCTGGTCGCGATCGATCAGCCGCCGGACCAGTTCCCGGACCCGGTTCTTGTGGCGTTCCTGGCTGGTCCGGATAAAGTCGTCATAGCCGATCTCCATCCGCTCCCAGAGGTCCCGGAAGTGAACCACCACCCGGTCGGCCAGGGCGGCCGGGGTAATCCCTTCCCGGCCGGCCGCCTTGACGATCTTGATCCCGTGCTCGTCGGTCCCGGTGAGAAAACGGACGTCCCGTCCACACAGCCGCCAGTAACGGGCCGGGACATCGGCGGCGATGGTGGTGTAGGCGTGGCCGATGTGCGGCTGGTCGTTGACGTAGTAGATCGGGGTGGTGATGTAAAATTTCCCGCTCATAGTAAGTATTTTATCGGTATCGCTATCGGTATCGAAAACTCCGCCCGGGCCGTTCCTCACCGCCGCTTCCGACTGATCTCGGAGAGAGGAAACTCCAGCTTCAGATCCTCTTCCAGCTCGACCATCACCGTCTCGGTCAGGTAGTTGAGGTCGAAAACCCTCCCCCGGCCCCGGGGGGTCTCGACTTCATCGCCGTCCCGGGGAAAACGTTTCCCCGCCGCCCGGTAAAACTCGTCCTCGTATCTCAGACAGCAGAAGAGCCGGCCGCAGACCCCGGAGATCTTCTCCGGGTCGAGAGGCTGGCGCTGGGTCCTTGCCATCCGGACGTTGACCGGGTCGAACTTCCGGATAAAGGAGCAGCAGCAGAGCTGCCGCCCGCAGATTCCGATCCCGCCCCGCATCCGCGATTCGTCCCGGACCCCGATCTGCCGCAGTTCGATCCGGGTCTTGAAGATGGCGGCCAGGTCCTTGACCAGCTCCCGGAAGTCGATCCGGCCCTCGGCCGTGAAGTAAAAGAGCAGCCGGCTCCGATCGAAGGAATACTCCGCGGTCACCAGCTTCATCGGGATTTCCTTCTCGGAAACTTTCTCCTGGCAGGTGGCAAAGGCCTGGGCGGCGGCGGTCCGGTTCTCCTCCGCCACCCGGTAATCGTCTTCGGTCATCACCCGGAGGACTTTCTTCGGAGGTTTTTTCTGATCGACCTCCCCTTCCGGGCGGAGGGCCATCACCTTGCCGTGATCGATCCCCCGTTCCACTTCCACGATACAGCAATCGCCGACCCGGAGCCGCAGACCCTCCGTCCGGTAGTAGAGATCCTTGCCGTGGGAACGCCGTTTTATCCGGGCCAGTTCAGGCATAATACACAGGAGTCAGAATTCAGAATTCAGAAATCAGGAGACGATAATTGCGAGTGATTTTTTCAGTTCCCGGCAGGTTCACTTGCCCGCCGGGGGGCGCCAGAAACCGAGTTCGATCAGCAGATTTTCCAGGACGACCCGGCGGGCGGGGCGGGTGGCCGCCCGGAAGGCCAGCCGGCGGCTCTCCTCGATCCGGGCGGGCATCCGCCGGAGCCCGGGGCCGGAAAACCGGCGGGCCGATTCGGCCAGCCGGCGCTCCAGGTCGCGGTTGATCAGGGGGGCCCGGTCGCCGATTGAAGAGTAGAGAAACAAATCACGGATCCAGCTGAAAATCAATTGAAAAATCAGCTCCAGGCCGGCCTGGTCGGCGGCGGCGACCAGGGCGTTGTCCCGGGCTTCCCGGTCTTTCCGGGAACCGGGATCCAGGTCCCCCTCCAGCTCCGCCCGTTCCTTCTTCAGTTCGGCGGCCAGCTTCCGTCCGGGACGGGTGGAGATGGCGATCCAGTTTTCCGCCAGGTCCGCCGCCTCCCGGGCCGAGAGTAACCGGCCTTCGGTCAGGGGTCCGATCACCTCCCGCCGGGTCTCCAGGATGCCTTCCCGGTGGAAACGGAGGGCCCGGCCGGGGCAGCCGCCGGAGAGAGAGTGGAGGACATAGCACTCCTCCGGAGAAAGACCGGTTCTCTCCCGGAGAAACGGCTCCATCAGGGTGGAGGGCCAGGGGGAAAAAGCGATCTTCTGACAGCGGCTCCGGATGGTGGGCAGCAGCCGGGCGGGATGGGGGGTGATCAGAATCAGGGCCGTCTTCCGGGGCGGCTCCTCCAGGGTCTTGAGAAACGCGTTCTGGGCCGCCGGGTTCATCCGGTCGGCCTCCTCGACCAGGAAGACCTTCCAGTTGTCTCCCCGGGCGGCCAGGTAAACCGACCTCCGCGTCCGGCGGATATCCTCGACCAGGATCTGGCGGGACTTGCTCGAGGGGGCCAGATGGTGGACATCGGGGTGGCCGCCCCGGGCGACCGCCCGGCAGTCCGGGCACTCCCCGCAGCCCCCGCCCGGGCTGACCGGGCAGTTGAGGGCGGCGGCGAAGACCGAGGCGGCCAGGGCCTTCCCGACCCCTTCCGGGCCGGTGAAGAGGTATCCGCTGACCACCCGTTCCCGGTCGATCGCCCGCTTCAGGTAAGCGACCGGCTCGTCCTGCCCCTTTATCCTCTCCCAGAGCATAACGGTCGGTTCAGATTCAGCCCCGGTTCCGGAGGAATTTCTCCACGACCTCCACCACCCTCTCCCGGGTGGCTTCAATCCCCTCGGTGATTTCCAGGATCCGGAACCGGTCCGGCTCCCGGGAGGCCAGCTCCAGAAACCCCTTGCGCAGCCGGCGGTGGAACTCGATATCCTCCTGCTCGATCCGGTCTCCTTTTCCCGTCCCGGATTCCAGCTTGTCCAGGGCCTTGGCCCGGCCCAGCCCGACCTCGACCGGGAGGTCGAGGAGGATGGTCAGGTCCGGGGTCACCCCGCCGGTGGCCAGGCGGTTGAGGGCCTCGAGCAGCTTGAGGTCGAAGTCCCGGCCGTAGCCCTGGTAGGCCAGGGTGCTGTCGATGAACCGGTCGCAGATCACCACCTCGCCCCGTTCCAGGCCGGGTTTGATCCGCTCAAAAACGTTCTGGGCCCGGCTGGCCGCCAGCAGGAGCAGTTCGGTCACGTTGCCCATCGCGCTGAACTCCGGGTTGAGCAGGACCGACCGGATGGCGTCACCGATCTCGGTCCCCCCCGGCTCCCGGGTGGCGAGCACCTCGTAGCCCTGCTGTTTCAGGTGAGCGGCCAACAGCCGGGCCTGGGTGCTCTTCCCGCTCCCCTCCCCGCCTTCAAAAGTTATGAAAGTACCTTTCATTAATCTCTCCCGGTTGAAGTTTTCGTTCCGTAATAACCACCGGGAACCCGGAGAGAACCTCTCCGGATTCCCTATTCCCCATTCCCTATTCCCTATTCCCCGTCAAGCTGTTCCGGGTAATAGACGGCGGCGGTCGGCGCCCCCTTCCGGTCCATCAGCGACACCCCCTTCGCCCCGAGATAATCCCGGATCCGGTCCGAGAGTTCCCAGTCCCGGTTCTGCCGGGCCAACTCCCGGCAGGAGACCAGCGCCCGGAGATTGTCCTCGGTCAGGGTATCCCCGCCGATCAGCCGGTCGGCCAGGGCGGAATAATCGGAGATCTCCCCGGCCGGCGCCGGCTCGTGGATCGGGTCCACCAGGTCCACCCCGAGAACCGCGCAGATCTTCTTCACCGCCGACAGCCGGGCGGGAAGGCCGGACGGCAGTTCGGGCTTCCGGTAGTTCTTGTAAAATTCCTCCACCACCCGGTAGACCCCGGCCAGGGCGGCGGCGGTATTGAAGTCGTCGTTCATCGCCTCCTCGAAACCGGCCATCACCCCGGGATCCGGGGGAAGGGAAAATATTTCTTCCCCGGCCAGCCGGGCCAGCCCGTAACAGTTATCGAGACGGAAGAGAGCCCGGCCGGCCTCGTCGAGCGCCTCCCCGCTGTAATCGACGGGAGAGCGGTAGTGCTGGCTGAGGAGGAAGAACCGAACCACCCGGGGCTTATATTTTTTGAAGATATCCCGGAGGTTGAAGACGTTGCCCAGCGACTTCGACATCTTCTCCCGGTTGATGGTGACGAACCCGTTGTGGAGCCAGTAGCGGGCGAAGGGCTTTCCGGTGAAGGCCATCGACTGGGCCCGTTCGTTCTCGTGGTGGGGGAAGATCAGGTCCTGGCCGCCGCCGTGGATATCGAAGGTCGCCCCGAGGAGGTTGGTGCTCATCGCGCTGCACTCGATGTGCCAGCCGGGCCGGCCCTCGCCCCAGGGGCTGGGCCAGGAGGGCTCTCCCGGGGCGGCCTCCTTCCAGAGGGCGAAGTCGAGCGGGTTTTTCTTCCGGCCGTCGACCTCCACCCGGGCCCCGGCCCGGAGATCGTCGGGGTTCTTCCCGGAGAGCTCCCCGTAACCCGGGAAGGCGGAAACCTGGAAATAGACGTCACCCCCCCGCCGGTAGGCGACCCCCTTCTCGAGCAACCCGGCGATGATCTCCCGCATCCGGGGGATATTCCCGGTCGCCGTCGGGTAGAGGTCGGCCCGGAGGATATTCAGCCGGTCCATATCCTCGAAGTAGGCCGCGGTGAACCGGGCGGCCAGCTCCGCCACCCGGGTCTTGATATCCTTCTCCCCGTCGCTCTCCCGGGCCCGGTTGATCAGCTTGTCGTCGAGGTCGGTGATGTTCTGGACGTAGGTCACCCGGTAGCCGAGGTGCTCCAGGTAGCGGTGGATGATGTCGAAGGCCACGTAGCAGCGGGCGTGCCCGAGGTGGCAGTAATCGTAAACCGTCACCCCGCAGACGTACATCTTCACCTTGCCCGCCTCCAGCGGCTCAAACAATTCCTTCTTCCTCTTCCGGGTATTGTAAACGTGAAGCCCGCTCATCTTTTCCCTTCCGCCCCCGGTTCTAATCCCCGTCTCTATCGTCCTTTTCTTCCCGGAGGACCGTCACCGCCCAGGCGGCGACCGCCTCCCCCCGCCCGGTCGCGTCCAGCCCCTCGCTGGTCGTGGCCTTGACGTTGACCCGGGCGGGGTCGATCCCCAGCGGGCAGGCCAGGTTGCCGGCCATCTCCTCCGCCCGCCCGGCCAGCTTCGGCCGCTCCAGGACCACCACGGCGTCGATGTTTTCCGCCCGGTAACCCTTCCGGCCGATCCGGTCGGCGACTTCGGCCAGTAGTTTCAGGCTCGAGATCCCCCGGTAGCGGTCGTCGGTGTCGGGGAAGTGCCGGCCGATATCCCCCAGCCCGGCCGCGCCGAGCAGGGCGTCGCAGACGGCGTGGGTAAGGACGTCGCCGTCGGAATGCCCCAGCAGACCCAGCTCAGACTCCAGCTCCACCCCGCCGAGGATCAGCTTCCTCCCCTCGACCAGGCGGTGGATGTCATACCCGATGCCGATTTTCATAAGACATTCTTACCAGGGAAAATAATGAACCGCGGAGGACGCAGAGAACGCAGAGTTAATTTTTGAGTTTCTTATCCAACCGAAATTACTATCCGGCATTATTGAGAGTTTTAAAGGGGAGGATAGTTCCGAAATGAAAACCTTTTATTTTTCTTTGCGTCCTCTGCGCCCTCTGCGGTTCAAAATTCTCTGTTCTCAGCGTCTTCGCGTTTCAGTTTTGCTTTTGGCGGCGGGAGCGGATCGCCTCGGCCAGGGTCAGGTCCTCTGGGGTGGTGATCTTGATGTTGTCGTAACTCCCCTCCACCAGCCGGACCCGGAGCCCGGCCCGCTCAGCCAGGGCGGCGTCGTCGGTGACCTCCCGCCCCTCCCGGCGGGCCCTCCGGTGGGCTTCGAGGATGGCCGGGAAGGGAAAACCCTGAGGGGTCTGGGCCAGCCTCAGCCGTCGCCGGTCGGGAGTATCTGTGATTACCCCCTCCCCGTCCACCATTTTCACCGTGTCCTTGACCGCCACGGCGGCGATCGCTCCCCCCCCGGGAGCGGCGGCGAGAACAGCGGAGATCACCGCACCGGAGATGAACGGACGGTCACCGTCGTGGATCAGGACCAGTTCGGGAGGGGAACCGAAGGCCTCCAACCCGTTGCGGACCGAGTCCTGGCGGCGGGGCCCGCCCGGGACGGCGGCGGACACCTTGGTCAGGCCGTATCGAGCCCGCCACTCCTTCTCCAGCCGTTCCCGGACCCGCTCCCCCCCGACCAGGACGATATCGCCGACCGCCGGGTGATCCTGGAAGGCGGCCAGGGTCAAAACCAGGAGAGGCTTCCCCCCCAGGGGATAAAACAGCTTCTCCCGGCCCCCCATCCGCCTCCCCTCCCCGGCCGCGACGATCACCGCCCCGGCCCCGGTTGTCGAGTTGTCCCGCATAGAGTAAAACCGGTAATCAGTAGTCAGTAATCAGTGATCAGTGGTCAGTGCTTACTGATTACTGTTTACTGATTACTGATCACTGATTACTGATTACTCGATCACTGTTCCCCCAAAGCGGCGGCCAGGGCCTGGCGGATCTTCCGGACCGGGACGACCTCCAGCCCCCGGATCTTCTTCAACTCCCCCGATCCGGCGGCGGGGACGACCGCCCGCGAGAAGCCGAGCTTGGCCGCTTCCTTCAGCCGCTGTTCGATCTGTCTCACCGCCCGGACCTCACCCCCCAGCCCGACCTCGCCCAGCAGCACCGTCTCCGGCGGGACCGGCCGGTTCTTGACGTTGGAGGCCACCGCCGCCACCACCCCGAGGTCGGCGGCCGGTTCGGCGATCTTTACCCCGCCGACCACGTTGACGAAGACATCCTTGTCCCCCAGTCTCAGGCCGGCCCGCCGCTCCAGGACGGCCATCAGGATCAGGACCCGGTTGACGTCGAACCCGGTCGAGCGCCGCCGGGGGATGGCCAGTCCGGTGGAGGCGGTCAGGGCCTGGATCTCGACCAGGATCGGCCGCTTCCCCTCCAGGCAGGGGACGACCACCGAGCCGGTCAGGCCGGTCTCGCGCTCGGAGAGGAAGATCTCGGAGGGGTTGGCCACCTCCGCCAGGCCCCCTTCCGTCATCCGGAAGATCCCGATCTCGTCGGTGGAGCCGAAGCGGTTCTTGACCGCCCGGAGGATCCGGTAGATATGGTGGCGGTCGCCCTCGAAGTAGAGGACGGTGTCGACCATATGTTCCAGGACCCGGGGGCCGGCGATCGCCCCGCTCTTGGTGACGTGGCCGACCAGGAAGATCGAAAACCCCTCCGACTTGGCCGCGACCAGCAGGCGGGCGCCGCACTCCCGGACCTGGGAGATCGAGCCCGGGGCCGAGGTCACCTCCGGCTGGAAGACGGTCTGGATCGAGTCGATCACCACCAGGGAGGGTCCGACCTGGCGGATATACTCCAGGATCAGGTCGAGGTTGGTCTCCGAGACCAGGTAGAGGCCGGGGGCGGAGGCCCCCAGCCGTTCGGCCCGGAGCTTGGTCTGCTGGACCGACTCCTCCCCGCTGACGTAGAGCACCTTCTTCCCGGCGGCGGCGAGGGCGTGGCTGACCTGGAGGAGGATGGTCGACTTCCCGATCCCCGGCTCGCCCCCGACCAGGACCAGGGAACCTGCCACCACCCCCCCGCCGAGGATCCGGTCGAACTCGGCCAGGCCGCTCCCGGTCCGGATATCGGCCGGGGCGGTGATCTCGCCGATCGGGAGGGGCCGGGATTTTTCCCAGCGGGGGTGGGAGCGGGCGCCCTTCTTCTCCGTCTCCACCGTCTCCTCGACCAGGGTGTTCCACTCCCCGCAGCCGGGGCATCTCCCCATCCACTTCAGGGACCGGTGGCCGCACTCCTGGCAGAAATATGCCGTCTTCATCGAAATTTATCTCCGAAATTCACCGACCCTATCACACCCCGCCGGGGTTGGCAACAACCGGCCGGGGGAAGAGAGCGGTTCAGGCGGCCGCCCGGACCCGGTCCCGGAGGGCGAAACGGCTCCGGAGGATATTCTGGAGGACGATACTGGCCGCGAAAACCCCGAGGGCCAGCAGGTAGGGGGCGCGGATGCCCAGAAGGCGTCCGGCCAGGCCGCCGGCCAGGGGGCCGAGGGCGACCCCGAGCCCGAGAAAGGTCTCGTGGAGTCCGGCTTTCTTCCCCTTCTGCTTCTGGAGGTGGACGCTGTAATAGATCGAGGAGAAGTAGGTCATCCCCCCGGCGAAACCGATCCCGAGGAAGCCGGCGAAGAAGAGCCCCGGGGCGCTGTTCAGGGCGAGGATCAACAGCCCCCCGATCCCCAGCAGCTGGAAGAGCAGGAGAAAGGAGTAGCGGTAATGCCAGCGCTGCCAGCGGCGCATCAGGACGAAGACCGCCACCTGGCCGGCCGGGATCAGGGCGATCATCAGCCCCAGTACCCGCTCCCCGATCGGGTCGGGCAGCCGGACGGCCAGTTCGGGGAAGAGGGCCTGGGAGGAGCCGATCGCGAACCAGGCGCCGAAGTTGGCCGCCCAGGAGATGTAGTCGAACCCGGTCCGGGGCCGGGCCGGGATTTCCTCGGAGGCCCTTCCGGCCAGGGAAACCCCGGCCCCGGCGGAAAGAATATTTCCCCCCAGGCGGTAGATCAGGAGGATGGAGAGGGCGAGGACGGCGGCGAAGATAAAGGGGAAACGGTAATCGATCGGGAAGAGGAACCCGGTGGCCACCGGTCCGACCATCACCCCGCTGATCAGGGCGATGTTATAACTGCCGACCCGGAGCCGGAGGGTCTCCTCCCCCCCGCCCTCGCCCAGCCACCGGATCATCGCCGGCCAGAAGAGGGAGGCCCCCACCCCCGCGGCCAGGGCCAGCAGCAGGAGGTGCCGGTAGCGGGTGACGAAGAATATCGAGAGATAGACCGCCGGGAGAAGGACGCAGGCCGCGGTGATGATCTTCTTCGAGCCGAACCGGTCGACCCAGAACCCGCTGGCCGCGCAGCCCAGGGCGTAAACGATCGCCGGGCCGAAACCGAGCAGACCGAGCATCAACGAGTCGGCCTGAAAGCGGGACAGGGCCAGGAGCGGACCGCAGAGGATCAGCATCCCGGTGGTGATGTTCATCAGGAAGGCGAGGAGATAGATCACGGCAGATCGGTATCGGGAGCGGTATCGACGGAGAGGTTTCGGACCCGTTCCCGATACCGATTCCCGGGAGGGCGGAGATACTACTTGTGGGTCTCGGAATAGATATACCCGTCGAGAAAGAGGGCGGCTTTCTCCAGGGCCCGGCCCCGGTGGCTGATCTTGTTCTTGATCTCGGGGGAGAGCTCGGCGAAGGTGTGCCCGTACTTCGAGGGGATGAAGATCGGGTCGTAACCGAACCCGCTCCCGCCCCGGGGCTCCCGGATGATCGCTCCCCGGCAGGTTCCGGAGACCACCTTCTCCAGACCCCGGGGACCGACGATCGCCAGGGAGCACTG
>PWXJ01000042.1 GCA_003561965.1 PVC group bacterium | reverse complement strand
CGGGAAGGAGGGGACGGTGAGCCGGGAGCGGGAGGGAGAATCCGGGGAGTAAGGGATTGTCATTATTCCGTTGCCGCGCGGACGGAACGGCCGGGCTCGAGGCCGAATCTTTGGGCCCACTCCTCGGTCAGCCGGACCAGGTTGCGGGGGCTGATCCGGGGGGCGAGGTCGCTGTCGGGGTCGTGGTAATGGGTCCCGTGCTTGCTGGCGATGTAGTATTTCGGGGTGGGGAGCCGGCCCTGCCCCTCCCAGATCCCCTTGCCGTAGACCCGGGCCTGGCTCTCCATCCTCTTGAGGTACTCGGCGTATCTCAACTTGGTCCCGTAATCCTGGTAGTCGGCGTAGCCTTCCTGGAGGAGGACGGCGTTGAGCAGTTCGCCGTCGACGATGAGATAGGCCAGGGTCCGGCCGTACATATCCTTGGGGTTGTCGGGCTCGAAGGCCAGTCCCAGTTCGGTGCCGACCGGGAGGTAGAGGTGGACAAAGTTGGCGGCGTCCCTCCCCCAGGGCTCGTCGGGGGCGTCGCCCTCAAATTTCCAGATCTCCGGGGTGTCCATACCGAGGAACCGGATCCGCTCCCCGTCCTCGGTGTCGATGGTGTCGCCGTCGATCACATAGCCGACCCGGACCGTCCGCTCGACTTCGAAACGGGGTACGCCGAGGGTGTCCTCCTTCTCCCCGCAGCCGAACAGGAGGGTTAAAACAACGACGAACAGAGGAAGAAAGAGAAAACTTGATTTCCGGACGTCCGATAATGATAATCTCATCGTTCGCTCCTGGTAGTTTCTGTTATATTTGATTCTCGAATCGTGGTCCAGCACACCGAACCGGATTATTTAACCTCAGGAGGTCGGTTATGTCAAGAAGACTTGTCACTGTCCTGCTTTCCCTGTTGCTGGTCCTCGCGCTGAACTCCGCCCGGGGGCAGCCGCAGCGTTACCAGACTTTTCAGCCCGGTATGCGTCCCGGTCCTCCGCCGGACCTGCTCGATCCGGGTTTCCAGGGCAAACTGGATATTCCCTTCGGGACCCAGTATATCTGGCGGGGGGTGGAACTCAACCACCAGTCGGTCTTTCAACCCGCGCTCCGGCTGAACGACCAGGGGATGGAGATCGAGGTGATCGGCAATATGGACCTGACCGGAGCTAACGATCAGCGGGGGAAGTTTTCCCGACTGATCTACCGGGCGGGTCTGGCCCGGCGGAGCCGGGACGGGGAGGTGGCTCTCTCTTATTTCTATTACGATAACCAGGATGTCGGCTATCCCAAGACCCAGGAGATCGGACTCGAGATCCGGTGGGGCTACCCGTACTTCTTCGGCACCGATATCTTCTGGGATTTCGACGGAGCCCGCGGGTTCTATTTCAACTCCTACACCGGGTTCTATATCGACGTCGGGCCGTTGAGGATCATCCCGGAAATCGGGATCGGTTTTGCCACCAAGAATTACCAGGAATTCTATTTCGGGGTCCGGCAGGATACATTTCTCGACTGGACCGTCTCCCTGGCCGCGGAACTGCAGGTCTACGGTCCGTTATTCCTCACTGTCCGGGGGGATTACTACGAGTTGGCCAGTAAGAACCTGAGGCGGTCGGAGGAGGTTGACCGGCAGGGGGATAACTTCTGGGGCGAGTGTTCGGTCTCGGTTCGGTTTTAGTGGGCAGTGGGCAGTAGGCAGTGGGGAGTTCCGCCGTCGCCCTTCGGGCTATGGCGGATTCAGGCAGTAGACAGTACGCAACGGCTTAAAAGATTCGGGGGGGTGAGGGCGGGGGGCCGAGGAGGGGAGAGGGCGGGGGCTCTTCCTTATTCTCCGGCGGCGGAGGGGGTCGGAGGGAGAACCGGGGGCAGGTGTCGGTCGCCTCGACCTCCCGGGAAGTCAGCGTACACTTCTGGACGAAGGGGTTGACCACGTAGTGGCGGCAGCGGCGGCAGGTCTTCCTCAGTTCTTCGTCCTCGGTCCAGCCGGGCGGCCGTTCGGCGACCTCTTCCGGTTCTTCGGCGCCGAACCGGTGGCCGCAGAAGGCGCAGATTTTGGCCTCCCCGACCGGGGTGAGACCCCGGTAGATCTTCTCCACCTTCAGGGCCGACTCCTGCCGGCAGGCGGGGCAGAAGATCTTTTTCCCCGGCGCGGCCATCCCCGCCTCCCTACCCGGCCAGGTATTTCCGGGCCAGCAGCGCCCCTTCCCAGATCGCCTCGTAGCCGGTGCAGCGGCAGAGGTGGAGGTCGAGGGCGTCGCGGATCGCCTGGTCGGAGGCTCCCGGCTCCCGGTTGAAGAGGGCGTAGAGCTCCATCACGATCCCGGGCATACAGTAGCCGCACTGGACGGCGCCGGCCTCGATCAGGGCTTTCTGGACCGGGTGGAGTTTGGTTCCCTCGGAGACCCCCTCGATGGTGACCACCTCCTTCCCCTCCAGCTTCTTGACGGGGAAGACGCAGCTCTTGACCGCCTTGCCGTCGATCACCACCACGCAGGCGCCGCAGGAGGCGTCGTCGCAGCCGCGCTTGGTCCCGGTCAGGCCGAGTTTTTCCCGGAGGATGAAGATCAGCTTCTCCCCCCCGTCGATATCGACCGTCCGGGGAGTTCCGTTGACGGTGAAGGTGATTTTTTCGCTCATATTGCGGCTCCCTGATAGGCACAGACAGGAATGTCCGTGCTACTTTT
Source organism: PVC group bacterium (assembly GCA_003561965.1). Taxonomy (GTDB): domain Bacteria; phylum Auribacterota; class Erginobacteria; order Erginobacterales; family Erginobacteraceae; genus Erginobacter. The sequence continues at coordinate 5,636 of PWXJ01000042.1, read as the reverse complement.
GCTTTAAGGCCTCGAGGATCTTTTCCGGGGTCAGGGGGATCTCGAAGAAATCGATCCCGATCGCGTCGTAAACGGCGTTGAGGACCGCCGGGGCGACCCCGACCAGGGGGTGTTCGCCGATCCCCCGGGCCCCGAAGGGGCCGATCTCCCCCGGGGTCTCGACGAACTCGATCGTCTGTTTTCCCGGGGCGTCCTTCAAGGTCGGGAAACGGTAGCGGCGGAAGGCCGGGTTGAGGGCCTTCCCCTCACCGTCGAACTTCAGCTCCTCGTGGAGAGAGGCCCCGATACCCATCATCACCCCGCCCGCCACCTGGCCCCGGATCTGGACCGGGTTGATCACCCGGCCGACGTCGAAGGAGGAGGCGAAGTGATCGACGATCACCTTCCCGGTCTTCTTCTCGATCCGGATCTCGCAGGCCTGGGCCCCGAAGGTGTAGGTGATCCCCATCCGCCCCTGGCCGTTCTCGTCGGGGTTGGACTGGAGCGGGAGCCGGGAGTCGGAGGTGGTGTGGACGACGTCGCCCACCGTCACCCCGTCGGGGAAGGTGTAGCCCCGGCCCAGATCGGGGACCGGGACCCGGATGGTCGGGTCGGACTTGACGAAGACGTAATCCCCGTCGTAGTCGAGCCGGTCGACCTCGGACCGGAGCACGATGGCGGCGGTCTTCTTCAGCTCGGCGATCGCCTTCTCGGCCGCCTTGACCACCGCCCGGCCGCCCTGGGTGGTGAACATCGAGCCGATCGTCTGCCACTCCCAGGGGCTGAACTGGGTATCGATCTCGGTGTAGACCCGGATCCGCTCGGGGGCGATCTTCAGGGCCTCGGCGGCCACCATCCGGACCACGTTGCGCAACCCCTGCCCGACCTCGGCCCCGCCCATATTGATCGAGACCGAACCGTCCCGGTTGAACTTCAGGTAGCAGCTCTTCGAGGAGAAGGGGGCTCCCTTGGGTGACTTCATCAGGGCGGCGAACCCCCGGCCGTAGTAGTAGTAGTCGTCCTCGGCTTTCTTCTTCGGGGAGGAGAAGACCGCCCGGCGGACGATCTCGACGCACTTCCCGATGTCGCCGTTGGTGGTATGGAGGGTCTCGCCCAGCGAGGTGACCTTCCCCGGACCGAGGTAGTTCTTCTCCCGCAGCTCGAAGGGATCGAGCTTGAGCTTCCGGGCCAGGATATCCATCATCCGCTCCATCGCCAGCTGACTCTCCTGGTGGCCATAGCCGCGGAAGGCCCCGACCGGCGGGGTGTTGGTATAGACCGAGTAGCCGTCGAGATAGCAGTTGGGGAACTCGTAGGTCCCGGTGGAGTTGTGGGTGGCGGCGATCAGGACGTGGACCCCGGTGTCGGCCGAGGCGCCGGTGGAGTGGAGGACCTCGGTCTTCAGCGCGGTCAGGGTGCCGTCCTTCTTCGCCCCGATCTTGATCCGGGTCCGGATTCCGTGGCCGATCAGGGTGCTGAGGAAATCCTCCTTCCGGGTGGCCACCCACTTCACCGGGCGGCCGGGCACCTGGCTGGCCAGGTAGGCGATGGTCTGCTCGACGGTGATGTCCGACTTGTAACCGAAACAGCCGCCCAGCTCCGGGATGTGGACCCGGACGTCGGAGATCGGCAGGCCGTAAACCCGGGCCACCTCCTCCCGGATGATGAAGGGGCAGATCGAGGAGGACCAGACCTCGATGGTTTTATCCTCGTGGAACCAGGCGATCGATCCGTGGGGCTCGATCGCCGAGCAGGAGCCGAAGGGGTAGTTGAACTCACCCTCCACGACCGTGTCGGCCTCGGCGAAACCCTTCTCCACATCCCCCTTCTTCACCGTGTAGCGGTTGGCGATGTTGGTCCCCCCGATCGGCTCGATCCCCGGGAGGTGCCAGAAGTCGCCGCTGTTCTCGTGGATGAGGACGGCGTCCTTCTTCAGGGCGTCCCGGGCGTCGGTGTAAACCGGCAGCGGTTCGTATTCGGCCTTGATCTTCTTCACCGCCGCTTTGGCCTCGGCCAGGGTTTCGGCGATCACCCCGGCCACCGGCTGCCCGATGTAGTTGACCCTGTCGACCGCGATCGGGGTCAGGTCGCGGATGTTGTCGCCGTAGACCAGGTCGCAGCCGGCTCCGGTCACCACCTTGACCACCCCGGGAGACTTCTCGGCCTCGGCGGTATCGATGGAGAGAATCCGCCCGTGGGCGAGATCGGGGCGGAGGATGGCGGCGTGGAGCATTCCGGGGAGCTTGATGTCGTCGAGGAACTGGACGCGTCCGGTGATCTTGCCGGAGGCGTCGGGGCGGGTGATGTCTTTACCGATATATTTCAATTGCATCGGGCACTCTCCTTTATCCACGAACTAGGCCGATTGTCTGGATTTCTTGAAACCGCGAATTATCACGAAGATCGGCTGACTGAGGAGCTAATAATACTCCGGATCCGGCGAAAATTCAACCCGGTCGGGGAGAAAAATGCTGGGCGGGCCGGAAGCTTCTATGATAGGCTTCAACCGGTCATAGGCAAGTGCTTCAGTCTGCTTCTTTCACTCCAACTTCAGCCGGAGGGAGGCTATGGACGAGATCATCCTGACCGAAAAATGTTGTCTCACCCGCCACCCGTGGGCCCTGGCGGTCCGGGGGGTGGTCGCCATCATCTTCGGGCTGCTGGCCCTGATCTGGCCGGGTTTCGTCGCCGGGGCCCTGGTGCTGGTCTTCGCCGCGTACTTCCTGGTCCAGGGTCTCTTCGCCCTCTTCACGGCCGCCGACCTCCGGCGGGAAGCGCACCGGGGAACCCTGGTCATCCAGGCCCTGTTCGGGATCGGCGCCGGTCTGGCCCTGTTCTTCTTTCCCCGGGGATTTATGGTCATCATTGTCTGGGTGATCGCCTTCTGGGCCCTGGTCTCCGGGAGCCTGGAGATCGGGGCCGCCCTCCACCTGCCCCCGGGCGCCGGGGGAAAGTGGCTCTTTCTCTTGAGCGGGATATTCTCGATCCTGATCGGACTGGCCCTCCTGGCCCGGCCCGGGGCCGGGGTGGTGGCGGTGCTCTGGATGTTCGGGATCTACGCCATCCTGGCCGGGGTGGCCCGGCTGGCGGTCGCCTTCCGGATCCGCTCCCTGCTCAAGTGAACCTCCCGCCGGTTTGATGAGATTAAAAACCCGCCTGACCCTGGCCTTCGCCCTGGTCGCCGTCCTGGCGATCGGGGCCCTGCTGGTGATCACCGAACTGGGGATCGACCGGCTTGCCGACCGCACCACCCGGGAGGCGGTCGAGGCGGTGGAGAAGATCGCCGAGGAGAACTACCGGCTCTCCGAAGAGATCCTGACCGACTACGGCGAGAAGGTGGTGGAGATAACCGCCCGGACCGCGGCCAACGAGATCTCCCTCTACCTGGCCGGCCGGGAGGAGTTCGACTACCAGGAATTGCGGCGGGACGCGGAGTTGCGGGAGATCGCCACCCAAAATATCCACGCCGAGTTCCCCGAACCCCGGGTGGCCGGATACGTTGATCTCGGCGACCGCGACGGTTACGCGGTGCTCCACCCCAACCCCGCGGTCGAGGGGCGGAACTACGCCGAGTGGAAGGAGGAGCACCCCGAGATGTGGGAGTACGTTCTCCGCTCCTTCGAGGAGGAGGAGGTCCGGGGTTATTACACCTTCATCGACGGGGAGGGCCGGACCCGGGAAAAGTATATGGTCACCCGGCAGGTCCCCGGCACCCCCTTTATCGTTTACGCCACGGTGAATATCGACGAGTATTTTCTCCCCGTTCACCGGGCGATCCGGCGGGCGGGCCGGTCGGCGGCGGACGAGGCCGCGGCGGGGATCGAATCGGCAGCGGGGCGTTTCAGTGCCGTGATCAAGACCCGGAGCTTCTTTCTCGGCCTCTTCATCCTCCTCCTGAGCGGGGTCCTGGGCTGGGTGCTGGCGTCCCGGATCTCCCGGCCGATCCGGCGGCTCCGGGACGGGGTCGAGCAGCTGGGGGAGGGCGACTTCAGCGTCGAGGTCCCCGCCGGAGGTTCGACCGAGACCGCCGAGCTTTCCCGGGCCTTCAACCGGCTGGGCGGACGGCTCAAGGATTATATGGAGAACCTCAAGCGGGAGGTCTCGGCCCGGCAGGCGGTGGAGAGCGAGGTCCGGATCGCCCGCCAGATCCAGGAGTCGCTGCTGCCCCACTCCTTCCCTCCCTTCCCCGACCGGACCGAGTTCGACCTCCACGCCGTCAACCTGGCGGCCCGGGAGGTGGCCGGGGATTTCTACGATTTCTTCCTGATCGACGACGACCGGCTGGCCCTGGTGATCGCCGACGTCTCCGGCAAGGGGATCCCGGCCGCCCTGTTTATGGCGGTCAGCCGGACGGTGGTCAAGAACGTCTGCGTCCGGGAGGACGACCCGGGCCGGGCCCTGACCCGGGCCAACCGTTCGATCTCCCGGGATAACGAGGCCTGTATGTTCGTGACGATGATCCTCGGCTGCTACCGGATCTCGACCGGGGAGCTGACCTTCGCCAACGCCGGCCACGACGAGATGATCCTGCTGGCGGAGGACGGGTCGATCGAGAGCTTCGGGCTGATGAACGGGGTCGCCCTGGGGATCGTCGAAGATGGTGATTATCAGAGCGGGTTGAAGACGATCGGCCCCGGCCAGGCCCTGGTCTTTTTCACCGACGGGGTGACCGAGGCCACCTCGCCGGAGAACGAACTCTTCGGCCGGGAGCGGCTGGCAGAGGTCCTCCGGGAGAACGCCGGACGGTCGGCCCAAGAGATCTGCGACCGGATCCGGGAGGCGGTGACCGAATTCCAGCGGGGCCGGCAGTTCGACGACGTAACGGTGATGGTCCTGAAACGGTCTGCCCGCGGCCGAGCATAGTCCACTGATTGCACTGATAAACACTGATTATATTTTTTCGGATTGGCTGTTCCCCATTCCCCGCTCCTGATCGATGACGGTGGAGGTTGTCTATAAACAGGTCTGTCAAACAAACCGTGAGCTTGATCCCGACAGTTATTATTCTGGCCGGTTTATTCCAGGCGGCCCCCGCGGCCGCGTCCGGGGAGGTATCGGTCTCCCTGGCCGAGCACTTCCCCCTCGAGGAAAATCTCGGTTGGAGATATAACTCCAACCTGGGGGAAGTGAAATCCAGGGTTGTCGTCGAGAACGAACAACTGACCATCGACTCCCGGTCCCGGCGGCTCGATATCGTCCAGAATTTCATCCTGGCACCGGAGGGGGTTCTCCTGACCTCCGCCGAGAGCCGGGCCTTTCTCTATTCCAGCCGGAGGACCTACCACCCCCACCTCCTCCGCTTCCCGGCCGATGTCTCGGTCGGCCGGACCTGGGAGTGGGAAGGGAAGGAGGTGGTGGACCGGAGGACTATAATCGAGAGCCGGGTCACGGGGGGGATCGAAGGACGGGAGAAGGTCACCGTCCCGGCGGGTGAATTCGACTGCCTCAAGGTGACCGTGGAGACCGTCTCCGACGACGGAACGGTCAGCAGTTCCACCCAGTGGCTGGCTCCCCGGGTGGGGATTGTCAAGGCCGAGGTCGAGATCGAGGCCGGGGGACTCTCCGGCCTGCTGATCTCGCTGCTCGGCTTCGACACCTACTTCCTCGAGCTGCTGGAGATGACCGGTCCGGACGGGGAGGTGATCTTCCCGGCCGGG
>PWXJ01000064.1 GCA_003561965.1 PVC group bacterium | reverse complement strand
TTCAACGTCCTCTGGGACGGGCACCTCCTCCGGCCGGACCCCTTCCGGCGGATCCTGAGGGCCCTCAACCCCGACGTGATCGCCTTCCAGGAGATCGGCCGAAAGACCTCGGAGAAAGAGACCCGGGGACAGGTGGAGAAGTGGCTGGGCGGGGAGTGGTACTCCGGCCGGCGGCGGGACTGCGTCACCGTCAGCCGCTACCCGATCGTCGGCGCCGCCGCCGTCGACGGCAACCTGGCCGTCCTGATCGACCTCCCCGAGGAGGACTTCGACCGCAATATCCTGGTCATCAACACCCATCTCCCCTTCGGCCCCCGGCACGAGGCCCGGGCCGCGGAGATATCGAACCTGCTCTCCTTCATCGAGACCGCCGGGCGGGGAGAGGGGCCGATCCCGATCGAGGAGGGGACCCCGGTCGTCCTGATCGGGGACAAGAACCTGGTCGGCCCCCGGGTCCACCTCAAGACCCTGCTCAAGGGGGAGGGGAGAAAACCCGACTGGGACTCCACCCCCCTGGCCGACCTCCACCCCTACCATAGCAGCGCCCCCCGTTCCTACACCTGGCGGAGCTACCGGCGGGCCGGCTTCGGTCCCGGCCGCCTCGATTACGTTATCTACACCGACTCGGTCCTCGAGCCGATCGGGGGCTTTATCCTTGCCACCGATTCGATGTCCGAGGCCGCCCTGGAGCGCCACGGTCTCCGCCGCGACGACACCGACGTCGCCTCCGACCACTACCCCCTGGTGGTCGATTTCCGTCTGAAGATGCGTTGACCATCGCCCCCGCCAAGAGAACAAACAGTCCGGAGCGGACGGTATGCCCGATCGGCTGGTGACAATCCGGCGCTTCACCCACACCTGGGAGGCGGATATGGCCCGGGTTATCCTGGAAGCCGAGGGGATCCCGGCCTACCTGGTCAACGCGGATACCGTCAACGTCAACTGGCTCTGGTCGAACGCGGTCGGCGGCATCCGGCTCCGGGTCCCGGAAAAATTTGCCCGGACGGCGGCCGAGGCGCTCTCAACCCGGGCCGACCTTCTGCCCGACAATGAGGTGGAAACTTCGAGCCCGCGCCCTCGCCGTTAAGTTTCACGTTGGGTGCATTACAGGCTTGACAAGGGCTTTTGAAGTAATTACATTGTAGTTATGAAAGCAACCCTCGTAAAAATCGGCAACAGCCGTGGCATTCGCCTTCCGAAGCCAGTGATCGAGCAGTGCGGATTCTCGGACGAGGTAGTGATGGAAGTACACCATCACGAGCTGATTATCCGATCGTCCTCTCGTCCGCGGGAGGGCTGGAGCGCCGCCTTCGCCCGGATGGGGGATCGCGGCGACGATCGACTTCTTGACTGCGTCGCAGAGCCTGGTTCGACGTGGGATGAGGAGGAATGGGAATGGTGACCAACCGCTTTGATGTCTTCCTTATCTCGCTTGACCCGACCCGCGGGAGCGAGATGAAGAAGACGCGTCCCTGCCTCGTTGTCTCGCCGGACGAAATGAACGACCACATCAAGACCGTCATCGTTGCTCCTCTGACCACCAGGGGACGCCCCTATCCTTCTCGCGTCCCCTGTGCATTTCAGGGCAAACGCGGACAGGTTGTTCTAGACCAGATCCGAACGGTGGACAAAACTCGCCTGATCCGAAGGCTCGGAACAGTTTCCCCGGGTGTACAACGAAAGGTTCTGAATATACTGCAAGAGATGTTTGCCGAATGACAGACGCGCCCAACCGGAAAATGCCGGATATTTTCGGGTAAAGGAAGCTTGGACCGGGACCGGGCGGCGGGCTAACCGGCACGGCGGGAGCGGGACTTCCGTTCATTCTCGCTCAAGTAGCGCTTGCGGAGGCGGATATGCTTGGGGGTGATCTCGAAGAGTTCGTCGTCGGCGATGAACTCGAGGGCGAATTCCAGGGTCAGCTCCCTGGGCTCGATCAGCTTGATCGCCTCGTCGGCTCCCGACGCCCGCATATTGCTCAGCTGCTTCTCCTTGGTGGCGTTGACCACCAAATCCTTGCCCTTGTTGTTGACCCCGACGATCATCCCCTCATAGAGCCGGTCTCCGGGGCGGATGAAGATCTCCCCCCGGCCCTGCAGCCCGTCGAGGGCGAAGGCCACCGCCTTTCCGGCGGTCTTGGAGATCAATACCCCCACCTGGCGGGAGGCGCCCTCGCCGAGGTATTTCTGATAGCGGTAGAAGTTCTGGTACATAATCCCGGACCCCCGGGTTATCTGGAGGAGAACGGCCCGGAAGCCGAAGAGCCAGCGGGTGGGGATGATGAAACTCATCCGGATGGTCCCGATGAAGGTCCGGTTCATATCCTTCATCACCCCCTTTCTCTCCCCCAGCGCCGCGATCACCGCGCCCTGGTAACCCTCGTCGACCTCGATGATCACCTCTTCCATCGGCTCCAGGGTCTGATCCCCCATATTCATCAGGATCACCCGGGGAGCGGAGACCTCCATCTCGTAGCCTTCCCGGCGCATCGTCTCGATCAGGATCGAGAGGTGAAGCTCGCCCCGGCCGGAGACCTTGAACCCCTCTCCGCCGGGAGCGGGCTCGACCTTGATCCCGACGTTGGTCAGGGCTTCTCGTTCCAGCCGCTCCCGGAGATGCCGGGAAGTTAAAAAGATCCCCCCGTCCCGGCCGGCCAGGGGACTGGTATTGTGGGAAAAGACCATCGAGATGGTCGGCTCGTCGATCTTGATCCGGGGGAGGGCTTCCGGGTTGTCGCCGGTGGCCAGGGTATTTCCGACCTTGACGTCGTCGACCCCCGCCAGGGAGACGATATCCCCGGCCCGGGCGGATTCGGCCTCCACCCGGACCAGGCCCCGGTACTTCAGGATCCTGGTCACCCGACCGGTCTTGATACTTCCGTCATTCTTCACCAGGGAGATCGGGTCGCCTCTGGCGATCTCCCCGTGAAAGATCCGGCCGATCGAGATCTGGCCGACGTAGGGATCGTAGTCGAGCAGGGTGACCAGCATCTGGAAGGGCTTTTCCGGGTCGGCCAGCGGGGGCAGGACCCGCCGGAGGATGGTGTCGAGGAGGGGCTTCATATCCCGCCCCGGTTCCTCGAGGTCGAGGGTCGTCCAGCCGTCCTTGCCCGAGGCGTAGACGATGGGGAAATCCAGCTGCTCGTCGGTGGCGTTGAGTTCGCAGAAGAGATCGAAGGAGGAGTCCGCGGTACTATGGGGCTGGGAACTGTTCCGGTCGATCTTATTGATCACCAGGATCGGTTTCAGGTGAAGTTCCAGGGATTTTTTCAGGACGAACTTGGTCTGGGGCATCGGCCCCTCGAAGGCGTCGACCAGGAGGAGGACCCCGTCCACCATCTCCAGGATCCGTTCCACCTCGCTGCCGAAGTCGGCGTGGCCGGGGGTGTCGACGATATTGAACTGGACCCCTTTATGGACGAAGGAAGCGATCTTGGAGAAGATCGTGATCCCCCGTTCCTTCTCCAGGGGGTTGGAGTCCATTATCGCGGTCTCGCCGGCCTTGAATTCGTAGGCCCCGGTCTGTTTCAGGAGGGCGTCGACCAGGGTGGTCTTCCCGTGATCGACGTGGGCGATGATGGCGACGTTCCTGACGTCCTGGCGGCGTTTCTGATCGCTCATAGCTGGAATATAATTCCCGATAAAAAAATCCCGATCCCCTGAATCAGGATCGGGATAACTTTTCCTGAATACTGAATGTCTCCCCCGGCAACCCGGAGACATCGTGAATATATACCTGCACCGCCCGGCGGGCAAGCGTTAAATCCGCTTATATCCCAAGCAGATAGGGGAAGTCCTCCCCGGTCGCCACCGCCCGTTTCGGTTTATCCTTCCGGAAAACCGGTGTTATGATAAGATCCTCTAAGGGCTGGAAATGACCCATCGGGTCGTGGGGAGGAAAGGCGATGCCGACATTATTCGACATAGAAATGGCCTTCGATTTTGTCAGTTCCGCTTCCGAGGGTGAAAACACGGCCGCGTATGATCGGGTCTCGGATCGATTTTACTACTATTCCGAAGCCGGGGAACTGGACGAAAGCCCTGGCTCCCTGGCAAAGAATTGAGATTGCTTCGTCGCTTTGCTCCTCGCAATGACATTGGTCATACTTTTTGTTTATGAAACACCAGCCTAGCAAGCTGTTGTATCCGGACCAGTCAAGCGGACAATTGTATTTCCTGAATCGGTCGGGGTTCCAATTAACGCCGAGGAAGAAGGAGGTTTGAGATGTCGATCCGGGAAAAGATCGGGAAGCTGCTGGTCAACTCCGGGGTGAAGATCTCCCTGACGGCCGGAAGGTGAGAGTACCGGCCCGGGGAGACGATCTCCGGCCGGGTGACGGTCCGGGGCGGGAAGAATTACCGGGAGATCACCCGGCTCTTCGTGCACCTGCTCTGCCACTGGAAGACGGAAGCCAACGTCGCCCGGCAGGGACTTCAGCTGCCGATGGACGAGATCGGGCGGATCTTCCAGACCCGGGCGGGGCTGGAGCCGGCCCACTCGGCCCGCTACGAAGTCAGCGAGAACAGCGGGGCGGTCTCGGCGGCCGGGATGATTCTCGCCCGGGACCTCCGGGTCCCCGAGGGAGCGGAGATCGAGCTTCCGTTTGAGATCGCCATCCCCCGGGAGGCGGCCAGGCTGAGTTACGCGGTCGGCTGGGAGCTTCTGGCCCGGGGGGACGTCCGGGGGGCCCGGGACGTCTCGGCCACGGTCCCGGTCTCCATCTCCCTCGCCGGGAAAGAGTGACGGACAGGATGTCTTGACGGCCGGGGCCGGATTATGTATAGTGTCATTATGCATAATAACAGTTACCAGGAGGGTCAAGATGCGGGCGACAGTCGTTGATTTGCGGTATCGGATGAACGATGTCCTCAAGGCGCTGGATCGCAACGAGGACGTGGATATTCTCTACCGGGGGAAGAGGAAGGGGGTCCTGGTCGCCCGGGCGCGGCGAGTCCGGGACAAGGTGACCGAACATCCTTTCTTCAATATGCGTCCCTCCCGGCGATCGGTGGAAGCCGAGATGGAAACGCTTCGGGGAGGGCGATTCCGTGATCTTTGACACGGATATCTTTATCCATATCCAGCGGGGAAACGCCAAAGCCGCCCGCCTGGTCGAGCGGGACGAGGAAAGGCTGATCTCGGCTCAGACTTATATGGAATTGCTCCAATGCGCCCGCGACCGGAGGCAGCACGAGTATACCAGGGGTTTCCTTCGGGAATTCGGGTTCCGGACCCTGCCGCTTTCGGGCAATGTCGGTCACCGGGCGATGGTATATATCGAGGAATATTCCCTATCATCCGGTCTCCGGGCCGGCGACGCGATCATAGCGGCGACCGCCACGGAGAATAACCTGGTGCTCTGCACCGGTAACGCCCGCCATTTTCGACCGATCCGGGACCTGAAACTGAAGATCTTTCGGGCCTGACCAAGGTCGGGAGGCTTACCCCGGAACAGAACTGGAGAGGATGCCAATGATGAAGATCTTGATTGCCGCCGTCTTGTTCCTTGCCGTTGCCGCCGCCGCAACGACCGGGAGATCCGGGGCGGGATCCTCGGGGATTTCACCCTGGGTTTGAACTGGCAGCTCAACCCCAACCTCCGCTGGATGCTTAACTACATCCACGCCCACCGCAATGGAGCCGGCCGCGCCGACATCATCGCCACCCGCTTCGCGGTGAATATATAGGGGATGAGGAATCGGGGACTGTCCCGATATGGGATGTCACGAAAAATCCTAATAATATCTCCGGAAGCCGGCGACGATAAAGTTGGAGCCGCCGCCGCGGCTGATCACGTCATAGGCCCCCGAACGGTGGTGGACCCGGAGGAAGGTTTCCCATTCGTGCCCGCCCGGCGGGCCGGCGGTGATCTCGAAAGGCATAAACACCAGTCCCCGCGATGTCCGCTCGTGCCGCTTTCTTTCCAGGGCGGGGGTCTTCCAGGCATAAGAGGGGCCGACCCCGAGCGCGACACTGGTGCTCAGGTATTCGTCCCAGGGGAAGCGGGTCCAGCGCAGCAACAGGGCGGCGTTGGTCTCCCAGTGATGCTGCTTCCCCCAGTGCCGGGCGACCTGGGCCTCGACCTCCCAGCGGGCGAAGGAGCCGTGGGAGAAGATCGTCCGTCCGGCCGCCAGGGCGGCCACGTAGGACCCCCGGAAATCAGTCTTGGTGGACAGGATTTCTCCGAACCGGGTCCTGGTGACCGCCCCGGCGTAGATCGACACGGACCAGCCGGGGGCCTTCTCCTCCGTCTCCGGTAGGGATGCCGCTTCCGCCCCGGCCGGTCCGAGCAAGACCGGCGGAATGCCGAGGGCTAAGACGAGTCGGAGTAAGCCAGGTCGCATAATTACCTCTCCCGGTTTTCGCCGCCGGGATTTTCCGGTCGTCCGGTTTGAATTCGGACTTAAAAAAACTCGGGGGACCGGGCAGGGCGGTCAGGTGGCGGCGGCCAGTTGGCCGCCTTCCCCGGACATCTCCCGCAGCCGCCGGATCCGTTCGCCGGTGGGGGGGGGGGTGCTGAAGAGGGACTTCTTCTTCTGCTCCCGGTCGCGGAGTTTCTTGATCGGGGAGACGATGTAGAGGTGTTCTGTAGCCCGGTTGGAGACGTTCAGGTCCCCGGGGTGGCGGGAGATCTTGTCCAGGGCCGAGGCCAGTCCTTCCGGGTAGCGGGTCATCAGGGCGGCGGAGGCGTCGGCCAGGTACTCCCGCTGGCGGGAGACCGCCATCTGGATGATCAGGGCGAAGAGGGGGGCGAGGATGGCGAGGATCAGGGCCACGACCATTATTATCCCCCCGCCCCCTCCGGAAGACGAACTGGAGCGGGATCTCCGCCGGCCGCCCCCGGTCCAGAACATATAGCGGAGGAAGAAGTCGGAGAGCATCGCCACCGTCCCGACCAGGATCCCGATCAGGGTGGCGAAGAGGATGTCGTAATCCCCGACGTGGCTCAGCTCGTGGGCCATCACCCCCTGGAGTTCGGCCCGGTTGAGCCGATTGAGGAGGGCGGTGGTGACGGCGATCGAGGAGTGCTTGGGGTCGCGGCCGGTGGCGAAGGCGTTGGGGGCGGAGTCGTCGGGGATGACGTAGAGGTCGGGCATCGGCAGCCCCGAGGCGATGGTCAACTCCTCGGTGATGTTGTAGAGCTGGGGGTACTCCTCCCGCCTGGCCGGTTTGGCCCGGCTGACCGCCAGGACGATTTTGTCCCCCTTGAAGTAGCCGGTCAGGGCGAAGACGGTGGCGAAGATGAAGGCGAAGACCACCGCGATCGGGCCGAAGCCGGCGGCCTCGCCCAGGATGTAACCGAGCAGGATAACCCCGGCGACAAAGATCACCACCAGGAAAAAGGAGTTACGCTTGTTTCTCGAGATTTCTTCGTACATTGCTGAACTGCCCTAACAGATCAAGGAACTGAAGGATGAAAAGGACCCAGAGGAAGCCAGGCTGATTAGAAGCTTACCTTTACCGGCTCCCGCTCGGCGGCCAGTTCGACCTCGAAGAAGTCCTTCTTCCCGAAGCTGAAGGCGGAGGCGATCAGGTTGGTGGGGAAGACCTCGGTCTTGGTGTTGAGCTTCATCACCTGGTCGTTGTAGTGCTGGCGGGCGAAGGCGATCCGGTTCTCGGTGGTGGTCAGCTCCTCCTGGAGCTTGAGCATATTCTCGTTGGCCCGGAGCTGGGGGTAGTTCTCGGCCACGGCGAAGAGGGATCGGAGGGTCTGGGAGAGGGCGTTCTCGGCCTTGGCCTGTTCGGCCGCCCCGCCCTTGGCGGAGATCGCCTCGGCCCGGGCTTTGGTCACGTTCTCCAGAACCTCCCGCTCGTGCTTCATATAGCCCTTGCAGGTATCGACCAGGTTGGGGATCAGGTCGTAGCGGCGCTTGAGCTGGACGTCGATCTGGCTCCAGCCGTTCTTTACCCGCTGGCGGAGACGGACCAGACCGTTGTAGGCGGAGATCGCCCAGATTAAAACGATGGCCACGATGGCGACTAATATCCAGAGCATAACGGCACCTCCTTGGTGGTGGAATGTCTTGTTGCTGTCAGCCTGAGACAATACCTCAAGGCGGCCGGGGGGGCAAGGTGGAAAATTCTGGCGGGGCTGGCCTGACTGGCGGGCAATGCACAGGCGGGCCGCCTGTGCTACTCCCTATTGGTGGCACAGGCCGCTGGCCTGTGCGGCAGGCCTGGCCCACCTGGCAATGCACAGGCGAGCCGCCTGTGCTACTCCCTATTGATGGCACAGGCCGCTGGCCTGTGCGGTAGGCCTGGCGGGCAATGCACAGGCGGGCCGCCTGTGCTACTCCCTATTGGTGGCACAGGGCGCTGGC
>PWXJ01000266.1 GCA_003561965.1 PVC group bacterium | reverse complement strand
CTTCTCTAGATCACATTCTGGCAACTTTCTATCCGGATACCCAAATTGATCTTTTGGATTTCGCCTGCGGGACCGGGAGGATAATGAATTATTTTGCAGAACGCACGCGGCAGGCAGTTGGCGTTGATGTATCCCCGAGTATGTTGGAAGTCGCTCGGAACAACGTCGGAAAGGGGAGAATAATCGAAGCGGATCTCACGAGAGAAGATATCCTTGGAGATAGAAAATTTAACCTAATCACGGCGTTTCGCTTCTTTCCCAATGCTCAGCCGGAGTTGAGAATCCAAGTTATGCGGGTATTGAGAAATCATCTTGCGGACAATGGATACATTGTGTTCAACAATCATAAGAATACCGGAAGCATCAGGAATAGATTGGCCAGATTATGCGGCCGGAAGAAATATCGGGGAATGTCCACTGCCGAAATTAGTGATTTATTGAAGGAGAGTAATCTTAATGTTGTGAAAGTGTATCCGCTTGCTATTTTCCCCGCTTCAGAAAAGCGTCCGCTGCTGCCTATATTTATTTTGCGGTCTCTGGAAACTATTCTGGGCTGGATCCGACCGCTCCGGAATATGGGAGGGAATCTGATTTTTGTCTGTAGCCGCAAGATGAATTGATAGCCCGCCCGACAACATTCTTATCCTGCAAGCTGCTAAAAAATGATGCCTGTTCGAGTTATGATACAATCTTCAACGACCCCGGGCGCGGGGTGGATGCTTGGTCCGGTCCGCCCGGTCACCGTATCTGGCGGGTTATTACTGGTACAACCGACCTGAACGGCAGCATCTTCGAAATGATTATGGCCGGGACACCCATCGGAGTAGCGCTCAAGGAGATATCCACCCACCACCTGGTCTTCGGACACCTGGTCCAGTGTCCGGCGCCGGGCAGAAGGAGGATCGTCTTCATCGACCACTTTCGGGCGGAGAGCGAGCCGGATTACCTGCCCCGCCTGATCGCGGAGAACGGTTTGAGATACGTGATCTGGAATAGTGCGCTTCCTCTTTACGGGGTCCTGGTCAACGGTTCCATCCGGCAGGATTACCGACTGGCCAACGAACACTTGCACGTTTTTTCCTTTGATATAAGCTTCTAAATGTACTTATCTTCCGTTGGGACGGATGGCCAGCCATATGAAAGCAAGATCAAGATCTCGGCTTCTGTGGAGTTGCTTCCTGGGGCTGATTCTTATCCTTCAGCTGCCGGCGATCTGGTATTCGGTCCGCACCCCCTTCACCGTAGTCGACGATCCTTCCCTGGCCAATACGGTAGCCAAATTTTCAACTTGGGAAAAAGTATCAACGTGGTTTAACGAAACCTTCATTGATTTCTCCGCGGTTCGTTTCCGCCCCGCCTTTGACTTGTACAACTATGTCACCTGGAGAGTCCTGGGGCCCAATGCCGGGCTCCATCACCTGTTCCGGCTCGTCCTCAAGCTCGTTATCGCGGTCGTCTCCTTGGGAATTCTTCGGCTTATCCTGGGGCGGGGAGCAGCCTGGCGGACCGGGGCGATGGTCTTCCTCCTGCTCTTCCTCTTCTACCCGAATTGCCCGGAAGCCCGCTTGGGACCGGTAGAACTGTTGACTGTCTGCGCTCTGGCCTTGAACCTCTGGAGTTTTTTCAAGATGTCATCTAGGGTATCATTTTCGGCTCGCATCTTCTCCAAGTATTACATCTTACTTGCACTTTCATATCTCTTTTTATTGGGGAGCAAAGAGACTAATATTTTGTTCGGGTTTTGGCTTCTGGTTTTCTACTGTCTGCGAGTCAGGAAGTTGAAGTTCTTTCTTAGTCTCCTGCCGCTCTTTGTGATACTTGGTTATGTTGCGTACACGGTTTACAGGTTCGGTTCCCAGGAAGGCTATGGGCGCGTCGATATAACGGGAGCTTTATTTATCGATAACTTGCGCTGGTATGGTAACGCCATCTTCCTCACAGGTTCCCTGCAACCGTTAGAGAATATCAACGTGTTGCTGCCTGTTTTTTGGGGTTCGGTGGTCTTTACTATATTGTTTCATACGTATTCTATTCGGCGCCATTCCGTCTCTATCGATGCGAAGCCACAGAATTTACGCCTGTTGGACGACCGATTCTATATGGCGGTTTCCCTGTTCCTGGGCGGTTTTGCCACGGCTTTTGCCACTGTCGCCCCCTCGCCGGCCCAAACTCTTAGGTACGCCTACCCCGCAGCCTATCTTATGATAATGATTCTGTCACTGAGCCTGGGGAGGCTTGCGGGTCTCTTGAATACCATCTTTCCTGAGGCAAACGGTTTCGCCAATATTGGAGGTTTCCGCTTGGTGCCGACAGTGTTTCGCTATGTCGTGGTGTTGTTCTCCTTGTTCGTGGTTGCGATCTCTTATCATTCCTTTCTGAGTCAGTACCTTGTCCAGTACAGAAACGCCCGCTATTATGATTTGGTGACAGAGAGGATTTCTTGGAGATTGGCAAAGGGATATTCGGTTCACATCCTTGATCCCGGAGAGAGAGAGGCGGGTATCTTGTGGAAACTGCGTGAGAAACATCCTGAATACGAAAAAGCGGTAAAACTCGCTCGGAAGCCGGACCCGAGGCAAACCGATCTATCTTCGCTGCCCGGGGATAAATTATGCTATGTAAGAAGATTCCATCAGACCCTGAACGTCCGGGAATTGCCCGGGAGCGATAACTGGACGAACGTCGAAATTGTGGCCGATAAATATTCTCATCTTATATTAGAAGACCTATCCAGTCCGTGGATCCTGAAAACTGCCTCCCGTTTTGCCTCAATGTTACAAGGTCGGGACCGGCCTTTGAAGGTGATGTATGATGCCGGAGCGTGGCCGGATAGGCTGGCGGTAATCTACGAATATGGGGCTTATGAGTGAGAAGTGAAAGAAGACTGACCGGTTGTCGGCAGGATGTACTTGTGAAGAAATCGGCAATGCGAAAGAGCGAACTGTACTTCGAGGAATTGGGGGACCGGTTCGATTCTTATATGTCCGACTATGATGTGGATAGGAGAATCGAACTTATCCTGCATCGTCTCTGGCCAAAAAATACTGCCGTGAGGAACTGCTTGGAAGTCGGATGCGGAACGGGGCGGATCAGCCGGGCCGTATATCCTCGGGTGGAGAAACTCACTGTCTGTGATCTGTCCGGGGGTCTCGCGTCATCGGTAGCCCGAACTCTATCTTGTGAATTCTCCCAGGAGGACGCCTGCGAATTGTCTTTTTTATCCGACAATTTCGATATAGTAGTTTCTTCGGAGTGCATAGAACATACCAGGTCTCCGTATCAGGCCATCGAGGAGATGATAAGGGTAACCAGGCCCGGGGGATACATAGTCGTCACAACACCGAACAGGCTATGGTTCCCGGTATTACAGTTTGCCAGACTGGCGCGTCTGCGAAAATTCGACGGGAACGAGATCTGGCTCTGGCCCTTGGCCGTAAAGTCCTTTCTGCGGCGAAAAGGATGCCTTGAAATCAAATTTGCCGGTTGCCACCTGTTGCCCTGGCAGATCCCGTTGATCAAGCAGGTGCTTCCGGTTTTTGATCGGCTGAGTTGTCGAATTTTTCTGGCGATGATTAATTTCGGGTTTTCCGCCAGGAAACAAATACTGTCCAATAAGATCTGATATTCTTCCCGTAAGGAGGTAGGCCTATGCCAACAAAGAAAATATGTTCGATTGTTATCCCCTGCTATAACGAGGAAGATAACGTGATGCAGCTATATAGCGAACTGAAGAAACTGAGTATCCCCGAACATATTTCGCTGAAGCTCTTGTATGTCGATGATAATAGTGAAGATGATACCTGGCCACGTATCTGTGAGCTGTCCCGGGCTGACAGCTCGGTCAGCGGGATCAAACTCACTCGCAATTACGGCCATCAGGCAGCATTGCAGGCGGGTTTGCGCGAGGCGGGCGGGGACGCGGTTATCACTATGGACGCCGACTTACAACACCCTCCATCCTGTATTCCGCGAATGATAGAATGTTGGGAAGATGGGGCAAATGTAGTGAATATGATAAGAAAGCCCGACCCAACCCTGCCTGTTTTCAAGAGGGTTTCATCCTCCCTGTTTTACAAGACGTTTAGATTCCTGACCAGATTATCGCTCAACGATGGACAATCGGATTTCAGGTTGTTTGATTCATTCGCCCTCAGCGGCATTTTACAATTCCAGGAGAAGTGCATTTTTTTGCGCGGTATTGTTTGCTTGCTTGGCACGAAACAGGAGAGTTTAGAATTTATTCCCGCCGCCCGTCAATACGGGGAGACCAAATATACGTTGCCGAAAATGTTGAGACTGGCGCTGAATGCCAGTATTTCGTTTTCAGCTTTTCCCCTGAGACTGGGGTTTTTTATCGGAATTATCTGTATTTCTTTCGCATTCATATATGTAATTTATGCCTTTGGTATCAGGATCATTATTTATCCCGAAAACATACAACACGGCTGGGCATCTCTGGTAGTTTTGATCAGTTTTCTCTTCGGGTCGCAATTTTTGTATATGAGTATTATGGGGGAGTATATTATCCGCATATTTAACGAGTGCAAAAATCGACCGACTTATATCGTCGAAGGCAAGACAAGTTCTGTTGGGAAAAGCTGAAATACGGCATTGGTCAAGTATTATCAATAGGTTGATTCGCCAAATTTAACCGGTCCGAGAAATAAATGTGCCCGCAATAATCGTCGCTTGGCAAAATTCTGATCGGAATGTATATATAGCCCCGATCTGAGAATACTATTAGGTAAGCCCGGCTCATTGGCCTGAACGAATCCCTGTAATCAAACAAGAGATAGGTCAGGGGATTATGAAACAGATTCTGCAAAATCTTAAGACCGGGGAGATGGAGGTGGCCGAACTGCCGGCTCCCCGTCCCGGGCGAGGCGAGGTCCTGATCTCGACCCGGGTCTCCCTGATCTCCCCGGGGACGGAGAGGATGCTGGTCGAGTTCAGTCAGGCCAACCTGCTCCGGAAGGCCCGGCAGCAGCCGGAGAAGGTCCGGCAGGTCCTGGACAAGATCCGGACCGACGGGTTGCTGCCGACCCTGGAGACGGTTTTCCGCAAGCTGGACGAGCCGATCCCGCTGGGCTACAGCAACGCCGGGGTCGTCCTCGAGGTCGGGGCCGGGGTCGAGGGTTTCCAGCCCGGGGACCGGGTGGTCTCCAACGGTCCCCACGCTGAAGTGGTCTGCATCCCGAAGAACCTCTGCGCCAGGATCCCCGACGGAGTCGGCGACGAGGAGGCGGCCTTCACCGTGCTCGGCAGTATCGCCCTCCACGGGGTCCGCCTGGCCCAACCGACCCTGGGGGAGAAATTCCTGGTTTTCGGCACCGGCCTGGTCGGCCTGCTGGCGGTGCAGTTTCTCCGGGCCAGCGGCTGCCGGGTGATGGCGGTGGACCTGAACCGGAATCGCCTCGACCTGGCCGGGGAGTTCGGGGCTTTGACCGTCAATCCGGCGGCCGGCGGCGATCCGGTCGCGGCGGCCGAGACCTGGACCGGCGGCCGCGGGGTCGATGGGGTGCTGCTGGCCACGGACGCCCCCCAGGACAACGAGATCATCCACCAGGCGGCGGCGGCCTGCCGCCAGCGCGGCCGGATCGTCTCGGTGGGCAAGGTGGGCCTCCAATTGCGTCACGCCGACTTCTTCAAGAAGGAGATCACCTTCCAGCTGTCCGCTTCCTACGGCCCCGGGCGTTACGACGAAAAATACGAGCAGGGCGGACAGGATTATCCCTACGGTTATGTCCGCTGGACCGAGCAGAGGAACTTCGTGGCGGTCCTGGCGGCCCTGGAGACCGGAGTGTTGCGGGTGAGGGAACTGGTTACCGACCGGTTCCCCGTCTCCGAGGCGGTCGGAGCCTACGAGAAGATCTTCCGCGCCCCGGAATCCCTGGCGGTTATCCTCCGGTACGCCGAGAAGCCGGATCGATCGCCCCGGGTCGTCGTGACGGATAAGCCGTCCCCGCCCCTGGGAAAGGCGACGGTCGGTTTCATCGGGGCCGGGAATTTCGCCAAGGCCGTGCTGCTCCCGGCGCTGGCGAAGACCGATGCCCGGATCGCCTATGTCGCCAGCCGGTCCGGGGCTTCCGGACAGTATGCCGCCCGGAAATTCGGGGCCGGGGAGGCGGTCACCGACTACCGGCTCATCCTCGATGACCCCGAAGTCGGGGCGGTTTTCATCGTCGTCGGACACCATCTTCACGGGGAGATGGTCTGCCGGGCCCTGCGGGCCGGCAAGCACGTCTTCGTTGAAAAGCCGCTCTGCCTGAACCCGGGGGAGCTGGAGGAGATCGCCCGGGCGGTCGCCGAGTCCCCGGGGCGGCAGTTGCTGGTCGGATTCAACCGGCGTTTCAGCCCGCACACGGTCAGGATCAAGGATTGGCTGGCCGGTCGCAGCGGGCCTCTCTGTATGAGTATGACGGTCAACGCCGGCGCCATACCCCCAGAGAGCTGGCACCAGGACCCCGAACTGGGGGGCGGGAGGATAATCGGGGAAGGCTGCCACTTCATCGATCTCCTCGCTTTTCTAACCGGGAGTCCGGTCAGATCCGTCTCCGCGGCGATGGTGGGGGAGGGGCCGGCGGTCCGGGATGACAAGATGGCGATCACGCTCTCTTTCACTGACGGCTCGATCGGCGTCGTCAATTACTTCGCCAACGGTCCCAAGAGCTACCCCAAGGAGACCCTGGAGGTCTTCTCCGATAGGCGGGTGGCGCGGCTGGAGAACTTCCGGGTGACCCGGGGTTACGGTTTCCCGAGGCCGGGCCGGTTCAGGACCCGGAGGCAGGATAAGGGGCATCAGACTGAGGTGCGGAGCTTTATCGAGAGGGTGGCCGGGGGAGGGGATCCCCTGATCCCGTTCGGCCAGTTGGCCAACGCCACTTTGGCCAGTTTCGCCGCGGTCGCCTCGGCCCGGGAAGGCCGGGTGATCACCCTGACCGACGACTACCCGGCCCTAGCGGCGGCAGCCGGACTCGCTTCCGCCGGAGCGCCGGCGGATGATAACTGAAATAAATCTGGTTAAAGGAGTAGTAAATGAGAATCGCTGTTTACGGTATGGGTTACGTGGGCGTGGTCACCAGCGCCTGCCTGCTTCGCGACGGACACTCGATCGTCGGGGTGGACCCGAACGGATCTAAGGTAAAAGACCTGGCCGCCGGGTTGACCCCGATCCAGGAGCCGGGGGTGGCGGAACTTCTGGCCGCCGGCCATCGGGCCGGGCGGCTCCGGGCGTCCACCGATCCCGACGCAGGGATAGACGGAATCGATATCATCCTTATCTGCGTGGGCACTCCCTCCCTTTCGGATGGAGGGATCGACCTGAGCCACGTTGAAGACGTCACCCAACAGATCGGGTCGGCGTTGAAAAAATCTA
The DNA here is from genome assembly GCA_003561965.1 of PVC group bacterium. Taxonomy (GTDB): domain Bacteria; phylum Auribacterota; class Erginobacteria; order Erginobacterales; family Erginobacteraceae; genus Erginobacter. The sequence goes on along the minus strand of PWXJ01000266.1, from coordinate 984 downwards.
CTTCCCGTCCGGTATTCGTCTTGCGGAGCACCGTCCTCCCCGGGACGATGGAAGAGACAGTGATCCCCATCCTCGAGGAAACTTCCGGTCTGTCGGCGGAAGAGGACCTCGCGGTGGTCTTCCATCCGGAGTTCCTGCGGGAGGCTTCGGCGGTGGAAGACTTCGACAACCCCCCGAAGATCGTGGTCGGGGAAGCCTCGCCCGGGGCCGGGGACCTCCTGATGGAACTCTACGAGAAGTACCGGGCCCCGAAGTTCCGCCTCCTGCTCAAGGAGGCGGAGATGGTGAAATACTGCGACAACCTCTTCCACGCCCTCAAGGTCACCTTCGCCAACGAGGTCGGGGAGATCGCCCGCTCGACCGGGGTGGACTCCCGGGAGGTCTCCCGGGTCTTCTGTGCCGATCGCAAGCTGAACATCAGCGCCAGGTACCTCCGACCCGGGTATGTCCTGGGAGGGTCCTGCCTGCCTAAAGACCTCCGGGCGATCCTGCGTTATGCCGCGGTCAAGGGGATCGACCTGCCGGTCCTGGAAGGCATCCTGCCCAGCAATACGGCCCGGGCGGAAGCTTTTCTCGGGAGGTTGAAGTTGAAGAATCCAGCGCTGGTGGGGATGGTGGGGCTGGCCTTCAAATCGGCCACCGACGATATGAGGGAGAGCCCCTTCGTGGAGGTGGCCAAGAGATTGATCGGAGAGGGAATCGAGGTTAAGATCTATGACCCCTACGTACACCCGGAAAAGCTGCTCGGCAGCAACAAGAAAGCGGTAGAGGCCACCCTGGGCCACCTGAGCAGGCTACTGGTAGATTCCCTCTCCGCCCTGGAATCCGCCGATCTCATCATCATCAACCATCCCGGTCTTGATCCGGAGGTGGTCAGAGGATGGCTGGGAAAGGGTATCGAGGTGATGGACCTGGTCGGCTCCGGGGAGATCAATCGGAAGATCCCCGGTTACGAGGGCATCTCCTGGTAATAACGATCTCTGT